>CADDZK010000016.1 GCA_902812425.1 Actinomycetota bacterium | reverse complement strand
CCCCCCTCCCTGGCGAATCCCCAGGCGTCGTATACCCTGGCGCGCTGGCGGACGTTGGCCAAGATCTCCCTCATGGCGTTCTTCTGGGACTCTGGAAGGACGAGGTCCTCCCACGCCGCTGCGGGATCTATCCGTCCCGCCAGGTCGTCGAGGCGCGTGCGTGCCTGCGAGCGGCAGGCCTCCCAGAGCGTGGTCCCCAGCTCTGTCCCCGGCCTGCTTGACAGAGCGTCGAGCGCTTCTATCCCCGCGGCGCGGATGCCCTGCGGACCTAGAGAGAACTGGCTCGTGATCTCACCCAGCTTCCCGTTCAACTCCCCCGCCGAAGGCCCGAGTACGCTCTGCCACAGGCTACGCTGTTCTGCGGGGCTCGGATCGCTGACATCGAGGCGCACGAGCCTGCGTCGCCGCAGCCGGACAGGGTCGATGGACGTTACGAAGACCATGCCCTTCGCTCCCTCGACGAACGGGATCGGGGCCCGCTCGAGCTCGGAGCCCTCGATGCGGTCGCAGTCGACGAGCAGGACGCCCCTGCCGAGCACGGCCTCGCGCTCCCACAGCCTGCCCAGGGCTTCACGCTCCGCAGGGGAAGAGGGGACGTCCTCGGCCCGCATGGCGTACAGGGCGAGCCCCAGCGCGGCGCACGCCGCTGCGGCGACGGTCTCCTTGTCCGAGCCCTCGTTTCCGCAGAGCTGTATGACAGGCGACGTTTCGCCCTTGCCCGACCACAGCTCCTCTATCCTCTGTACGAGGGCGTGTTGTGAGGGCGGAAGCTCTGCGGAGAGGCGCACCGGTGTCAGGAAGCCTTCCAGGCTCTCGTCCAGGTGCTGTACCCCGGCCAGGTAGTGCAGTATCCGCTCGCTGATGCGCAAGGGGCTCGTGGTCAGAGCCTCTCCCGACCCTACCTCGACGAGACGCCAGCGCCGCAGCGGGGAGGTGGGGTTGAGGGCGCTCCAGTGTGCGTCGGGGAGCGCAGCCAGCGCGAGGCCGAACGTGGGAGGACCGGCGTCACCCCTGGCTGCGGCGCAGCATGCGGCGAATGCGGAGTCGAGCTCTACGCCGGCGCACAGGAGCAGCACGTCGCGCTCGAAAGCGGAGAGACCGAACGCCGCACACAACATCTCCAGCGCCGGCGGCGGCTCGAACGACTCGAGATCTTGCTCTCGTCGCGGATAGAGCGGCGTGACGTCATCCTTCCCCGCGTGTCTTTCGATGGCCTCGCGTACGCGACCGAGGGCCGCGGTGAGGTAGCGCTGGTTCGCTTCGTACCAGGTGATCGTCTGCTGGCCGCTCATGGAACTTCCACCTCCGGGGCGTCGTACTCGCCGGAGGAGTCCGTCTCTAGCAGGCTCTGTGCGCCGTCTACCCGCACCCTGATGAGGTAGTGTCCCTGCGACACCCCGCTCACGGAGAATGTGATGGAGGCGCTCGCCTCGGGGTCTGTGGGCTGCGTCCTCGGCGGAGCCTCGAAGGTGTAGGAGCGCGGTGGACGATTGGCGGGCGGTTGCTTCTCGTTCAGTAGCAGCGTCACGCGTTGCGTCCTGCCTACCTCTGGGCTGAGCTGCACGGTGATGTCCCCCGAGCGCGGCTGATTGCCGCTACCCTGCACGCTCGCGTTCACGGGGCCCGTGATCCGGGGGTGCAAAACGAAGGTTTTCGGGTTCGACTCGACCCCGGCGTGCGGGGTCGGGGGGGTACCGATCATGGTGCGGTTCACGACGCGCACGGCGCGCGTCCCCGCCTGTACGCCGGCTGGTATGGAGAGGACGATCGTGGAGTTGCTCACCTCTTCGAGGCCAGGCGCCTCGACTCCTCCGACGAGAACTCTCGTGTCTTCTCCCCGAAGGCCCCTGCCCCTGATGACGAGCTGGTCGGTCGTGAGGACGGGACGCTCGGCCGAAGGGATGTCGTTCGGTCCCGAGCGCGAGAGAAGCTCCTCGATAACGGGGCGCCGCATCGGCTCGACGTAGACGTTCCGCTCGCGTACCGGCGCGGAGAGCCTGGGGGAGCCTTCGGCCTCAAGGAGAACCACAGAACCCTGGTAGGCTATGGAGAGCGAATAGGGTGTCTGGAGGAAGACAGACCAGAGCTTGGAGAGCTCCTCCAGGTTCAGCGGCACGGGAGAGAACTTCACGAGCTCGACCTGATCCGCGAGGTCGGACTCGGCGAGGTAGTGGTTGGGGTCTGCACTGACGGCTGTTCTTACGACGCTGCGGATGTTCTCGCGCGTCAGCACGGGCCTGGCATGAAGCGCCGTCGCGACGCTGCCGAGGATGCGCTGGGGCTCGAGCTGGCTCTCGTCTCCGAAGAAGGTGAGTAGGTAGAAGAGATCCAGGGCCGCCCGCGGCCTCTGGATGAGCCCGCCGTTCCTATCCCGTGTGGGCAGATCGTCGGTTCGCCACGCGGCGCTGGGGCTCACCTGATACAGGTACAGATTGACGTGCGGACCCGGCGCGCCCGAGGAGTTGCCGTTCTGCGTACCAGGCCTCTGGGTGGTTACGTCGGCCCCCGCTACGGCGGCCTCAGAGGCCACACCTATGATCTGGCCGAGAACGGAGGTGACTGTGGCTATGGCCAGATAGTTGCTCACCGTTACGCCCCGCTGTACTGCCTGAGGTAGTCGTCCAGGGAGAGCCCGGGTACGGGCTGCGGCGCAGGCTCGGGCGCCTGCGAGATGGCCCGTACCTCGACGCGGCCTATGGTTACCTTTACCGTCGGGGGAGGGGTCCTCTGTGCGGCCTCGGGCCGGTGGGGTGCGACGGACTCCCTGGGCGTGGCGGCTACCGTACGCCCGTCGCGCGCGCCCGCCGGAGCCTCGGATACCGTCTGGCGCGCCGTCAGGGAGGAACTATCCGTCTGCGTGCGGCCAGACGCCGCGCGAGTATGCTCCCTCGCCTCGGCTTCAGCGGGGGCCTCTGCCGGACGGGCGGGATCTTCCAGCCAGGCCTCCCCCGTGGCGGGATGGTCGGGGGCCGCTGGTCGCCCGACGGACCGTTCGTGTACCTGCGGGAATGTGGTATCCGGGCGAGGGGACACCGCGACCCCTCGCCCGCTCGGAGGCGGGCCCGTCTCGGTTCGATCCGGCGATGAGACGGAGGCGGGTTCGCTCCGCTCAGGCTCGCCGTAGGACCTGTACTCTGGCAAGGTATGCGTGCCGGCACGCTGCGCAGGACGCGCACTCGCCGCTCCCGCGTGGTGTCCGCCGGTGCGGTCATCCATGACCGTCTCGGGGATGCCCGTCGTGGATAGCTTCTCTCGGTGAGAGACCTCCGGTGCTCCGGGTTCGCTACTCCGCCGGGACTCGGTGATCTCGCCCGGCGTCTGAGGGTATACGGGTGCTGTGATAGGTCCCAGTCGGGGTTCTCGCGGGTCTCGCTGTGATCCTTCGCCGGCGGAGCCGTGCTCGGCCTCTGCGACTCCCCCGGCATCGGAGGCAGATGGATCGCCTGCGTTCGAGCGGGGGCCGCGATGTCGTCCTTCGGATGCGTCACCCTGGCTGGTGGTGCGCGGATGAGTATCTACATTCCGGGTTGGTCCTTCTGGTTCTGCCGGAGGTAGGCCGACTATCTCGGGCGCGAAGGTCGGGGGGATCTCGGGCCTCACCGTGGGGGAGAGCTGCAGGGTCCTTTCGACCAGCCGGGTGAGGTAGTCGGCCACTACGTCTTCTCCAGGTAGTAGCGGCGACGGGCTGTGCTCATCCCCAGGATGTCCTTCTCGGACCACCCGTAGGCGCGGGCGAGGTCGTGGACGTCATCGAGCAGGTTTCTGGCCCGTGCCTGAAGCTCGGTCCACAGGAACGTCAGGACGTCGAAGAGCGCCTGCCACATAAGGCCGCACTCGGGACACTCGAAATCCAGGAGCGTCTCGGCCTGTGGATCGCGGGCCTCCATCTCGGTGGCCAGCGCGAAGATTACCGCCTCTGGCACGGAGCCGACCTCGACGGCCACACCTTCTCTATAGGCTCCCTGCACGCAGCGCCTGAGGAGGGTGTCGCGTCCGCCGGCGACGTCGTCGAGTAGTGCGACCGCAGCGAGGTCCGTGCTGTCGGGCAGACGATAGAGTAGCTCGTATTCTTCGATGACCAGCCTGCCAGGTCCTCCCTCGTCGGAGCCGGTAGCTCTGAGGGCGTCGAGATCCAGGTCCCAACCGAGTAGCTCCGCGCACTGCGGGCACTCGGCCACGCCGGAGACCCTCCTTCCGAAGTTCGCCTCGCGGACGGCCATGAGGTGGCCGTCGCGCCTGCCCACGCTCATGGCGGCGAGCTCGTCTCTGCCCGTGTCTGGGAAGGCTGCGGCGAGGACGCTCAGCGCCCGGTCTACCGGGTGCTCGCCTGTACCCGTCTCCCAGAGGCGGAGCATCTCGTGGTCGGAGAGGGCGCGCACTACTTATGCAGGTTCGGTGAAGGTCGGCTCGTCCGGCTCGGGCACCTCGGTATCGCGCTCCCAGCCCTCGTTCGCCAGCTTGAGGGTCTGGATGGCGACCGCGTTGGCGTTCGCGTCGAGCTCGGGCATCGCCTGGAACTCTGTGACCCAGCAGCGGTAGACCTTGTAGGAGATCGCGAGCTGCCCGGCCTCGTTGTAGACCTCGAGGATGATGTTCTTCCTGAAGTCCTCCAGCGAGACCTCGCTGCCGAGCCCCGAGCCGAAGTTCCAGACCTTGTTGGCCCACTGCTCGAAGTCCTTGTCGTGGGTCACGCCGCGCTCGAGGGTGATGTCGTCGTACTCGGTGCGGCCCGGCGACTTGCGGCTGCTGCTCGGGTCCCCGCCCTCGCGGTGGCGGACGATGTCGGTCGTGCGCTTGAGGGCGCTCATCTTGCTCACGCCCGCCACGTAGCGCCCATCCCACTTCACCCTGAACTTGAAGTTCTTGTACGGGTCAAAGCGCTGGGCGTTGACGGTGAACTGCGCCATAATTCCTCCTTACGCCTCTACCTGTCCTGCCATCTGCTGCAGCCTGATGACGACGAACTCAGCCGGCTTGAGTGGTGCGAAGCCGACGAGGATGTTGACAATACCTAGGTTGATGTCGTTTTGCGTGGTCGTCTCGCCGTCGCACTTGACGAAGTAGGCCTCGCGCGGCGTCTTGCCCTGGAAGGCCCCCTGGCGGAACAGGTTCTGCATGAAGGCGCCGACGTTGAGCCGGATCTGGGACCACAAAGGCTCGTCGTTGGGCTCGAAGACGACCCACTTCGTGCCCCTGTAGAGGCTCTCCTCGAGGTAGAGCGCGAGACGGCGTACGGGCACGTACTTCCACTCCGAGGCCTCCTGGTCCGAGCCGTCGAGCGTGCGCGCACCCCAGCAGACCGTCCCGAAGACGGGGAAGGTGCGCAGGCAGTTGATGGCGAGCGGGTTGAGCGTGCCGTTCTCCGAGTCGGTGAGCCTGTACTCGAGCTCGGAGACCCCACGCAGTACGGCGTCGGTGCCAGCAGGCGCCTTCCACACCCCGCGCTCGTCGTCCGTGCGTGCATAGAGCCCCGCGATGGTCCCGCTCGCCCCGACCGTGCGCAGCCTGAGCCCGTTGAGAGGATCGGGGATGCGCACCCGCGGGTAGTAGAGCGCGGCGTTGCGGTCGCGCAAGGTGTCGTTGCCGGCGAGCCAGGCCCTTATCTCCTGTGGCTGCTCCTCGCCGTTGGGCGAGTCCACGATGAAGAAGGCGCGTCGCTTGGCGCAGTAGGCCTCGGCGACGGTCATCACCGCCTGGGCCTCGGTGGTGCTCAACTCGCCCGCCGTAGCGCCGCCATCGAGCGCCGTGCGTGGGATGCACAGGAGGTTGAAGAGGTCTACGTCCTCGAGTGCGTGGATGCCCGTCTTGAGGTTCTCCGAGCCGATGAGCGCCTGTCCATTCGGGGGCAACCCGTCCCCGCCTGCGTCACCCCCGGCCTGCGCCGTGTTCGCAACCGCCGTCGTTAGCCCGAACGCGTACTCCTGCACGTTGGTGCTCACACCGCCGCCGCTCAGCTTGAGGTCGGAGTGGGTGTTCGAGTCGGCGCCCGTACCCGTCGAGGCGGCGAACGCCACGCTGTCAGAAGGTGAGCCGCCGGGGCCTGCGAGCACGCGCAGCCTGTTGTCGTCGGTTACCGAGACCGTCGTCCCCGCGAACTCGGGACGGTCGGGCCGCGCCGCGCGGATCGCCGTCTCGAGCAGCGGTGCGACCTGGACGAGAGTCGCCGTGGCCCCCGGGCGGTCGAACTCTGCCCGCTCCGTGATCTGGCCGATGGTCACGTCGAGAGAGCGGCGCGTGGCACTGCCCGTGAAGGCCACGTCGCCTGTGAAGGCGCCCGAGACCGTCCCGTTCTGCAGCGGCGGGTTCGTGCCGTTGCGCGCGACGGTCACCAGCTGAGACTCCTCGTTGACCACCGTCTCGACCTCGCGCGGGCTTGACGGGCTCATCGAGAGGCCGCGGTGCGTCTCCGTGCGGGCCGGGCGCTCGACGCCGCCCTCGGTGACGTACTCGGTCAGCGTGAGGTTGAACGAGCTATCCGGAGCCGCGTCCACGCGGGCGCGCAACGCGTTGCCCCAGCGTCCCTCGCTCGCCGCGCTGATGGTGAGCGTCACGCCTGCGCCGCTGCCCGTGCCGTCGCGCAGCACGGCGGTCGCCTTGCCGAGCGGGTTCTGGTTGTCGGCCGAGGCGACGCGCACGACCCACGCCTCCCCTCCACCGTTCAGGAAGAACTGGCGGATGCCGTAGCTCGCCTCGCTGCGCGCGTCGAGGCCGCCGAACTCCCGCTCGAAGTCGCCCATGTTCAGAACCTGGACCGCCCGGTTCAACGGCCCACGGGCGAAGAAGTCGACGAAAGCGGCGATCGACGTCGCGACGCCGGAGATCGTCCTTACGCCGCTCGGGATCTCCTCGATGTAAACGCCGGGATAGGTGGGTGTGGTTGGCATCAACCGTTCTCCTTTTCAGCTCTCTCTAGCCCGCCTTGTGTCGGCACAGCTGTCGTTTACTCAAACGCTACCTCCTGGATCGTCGGGTCGCCGAAACCCCGCGCGCCTGGCGAGAGACGTGCGGCGAAATTCACTTTCCCACGTCAGAGGATCAAAGCATGCGGGGATGAGCGGTGGATGAAAGGCGGATGAATTTCGGATGAATTTGCCCGTTAAGCGGGAAAATCAGAGGCCTTTCAGTCGTCGCCTCCACAATGAGTGGGGTATAAGGGAGCGTGCGAGAGGGTTTAGAGTTCTCGCGAGAGTCTCGAAGAGGTGCTCGTTCGCAGCCGCGAGCACATGCGACCCGCATGAACAATGCTCGTTGAGCAGGGTTGGCGGCGTCACGGAAATCACTCACGGCATGGCGCGAGTCGGTGAGGACGCATGGTTTTCGCATCGTCCGGCGTGGGTACCCATTCAAGCGGAATGTAAGACGAAGAAGGAAGGCGCATGAACGACGCGACGCAGCAGCGGCTAATAACCATACTGGCGGCCGGTATCGCCTACCTTATCAGCCAGTACGTCACAGACAGGCTCATAGACATACCGGAGGAGCGTGGGATCAAGGACGACGTCCTTGAGGCGGTCCTCAAGGGGGCGACGACCGCGACCTCGACCATCCTAGCCTCGGTCCTCGTGCGAAGGCTCTTCAGGGGCTGAGCGCCGAGTAAACCCTGAACTCTAGAATCGCCGGAGCCCTCCGGGGTTCCGGTTTTCTTGTTGCAATCCTGCGAGGCATATATCATCGTCGGCGGGAAGGCTAAGGGGTTCGCCGAACAAGGGATCCAGGAGGTAGTTCTTGTGGCAGGTGCTCTGGAGGGTCGGATCGCTATCGTGACAGGTGGGGGAGGGGGGCTCGCCGAAGGCATCTGTGCGAGGCTCGCCGCAGACGGCGCGGCTATAGCCGCTGTGGACGTCTCACAGGAGAAGGCGGAGAGGGTCGCGGGACAGGTCAGATCAGACGGAGCCCGCGCCGTGGCCTTCGAGGCCGACGTCTCGGACAAGCGTTCCGTCGAAGCTATGGTGGAACGGGTCGCACGCGAGCTCGGTGGGGTGGACATCCTCGTCAACAACGCCGCCGTCTACCCGCGGCGGGCGTGGACGGAGATCGAGGAAGAGGAGTGGGATCGGGTGATGGCCGTGAACCTCAAGGGCTACTTCCTGTGCGCGCGGGCCGTCTATCCCTACATGAGGGAGCGGGGGCGGGGCAACATCGTGAACGTGGCCTCGATCACCTTCTTTATAGGGTGGACGCTCCTGATGGACTACGTCGCCTCGAAGGGTGGCATCGTCGGCTTTACGCGCACGCTCGCCCGCGAGGTCGGCCCCGACAACATCAACGTGAACGCCATAGCCCCAGGCGCCTTCCCCACGGACGCGGAGAAGATCCACCCGGACCAGGAGGGCTACAATCGCTGGGTGCTCGAACAGCAGTCCATCAAGCGCCGCGGTACGCCCGAAGATATAGGCAACCTCGTCGCCTTCCTCGCCTCCGACGCGTCCTCTTTCATAACGGGCCAGACCATCGGTATCGACGGCGGCTGGATGATGCGCTAGAGAGTGAGGGACGAACCGTGGCCGAAGTCGCAACCGATAAAAGAGAACGTAGGGAGAGGCTCGAAGACATCCTCGTCGTAGACTGCGACGTACACGTCCATGAGTCACCGAAAGAGCTAATCCCTTACTGCGAGATGCCCTGGCGGGTGGCGCTCGAGAACATAAAGGACGTGCAGGAATTCTACCTCGACATCCCCGGCTTCTCGCCGGGGACCACGGCCTACGAGGCGAAGTTCCCTACGGGGCAGGAAGCCACTCGCATGGTCCACACAGCCTCCCAGATGAGGCGGGAGTTACATGAGATCCACGTCGACATCGGTATCCTCTTCCCCGACCACTTCCTGAAGCTGCCCGTGATCTCCCAGGGGGACTACGCCTCGGCCCTCGCCCGCGCCTACAACGCCTGGCTCCTCGAGGAGTGGTGCTCACCCGAGAACGGCCTGCTCGGCTGTATCCTCGCCTGCCCGCAGGACCCGGAGGACGCCGCAAGAGAGATCGAGAAGTACTCAGGTGAGCCCGGCATGGTCGGGGTCTTTCTGCCGTGCGCAGGTCTTGAGAGGCTCTGGGGGCACCGTCAGTACGACCCGATCTACGAGGCGGCCCAGGAGGCCGACCTGCCCGTGCTCATGCACAGCGTGACCGTCATCCATCCCGTCTTCCCCTTCAACACCCAGGGCTTCGAGACCGAGTTCGGGAGGCACATCTGCAGCCACACCTTCTCGATGATGGCGAACATAGTGCACATGATCACCACGGGCGTGCCAGTGCGCTACCCAGGCCTACGCGTAGCCGTCACCGAGGCCGGCATCTCCTGGGTCCCGTTCCTGATGCACAAGATGGACAAGGAGTACATCGAACGCCGCCGCGAGGTCCCCTTCCTCCAAGACAAGCCGAGCACCTATCTGAAGAAGATGTACTTCGCCACCCAGCCCGTCGAGGAGCCCGAGAACCTCGCCGACCTCGTGACGATGATGAGACTCTACGACGGCGAGGAGAACACCATCTTCGCCTCGGACTGGCCGCATCACGACTTCGACCACCCGCAGAAGGTGTATCAGATCCCCTTTACGAACGAGGTAAGGCGTAAGGTCTTCGGGGAGAACGCCCTGAAACTCTTCAACATCGACGCCAGCGGCCGGCGACTGAACCTTCGAGGTTGAGACCGTGGCGAACGGGGCTGTGATCGAGCGTTTCTACGACGAGATGTGGAATGGGTGGGACTTCGCCGTTGCCGATGAGATCATCGCTCCGGGCGTCCGCTTCAGGGGCTCTCTGGGCTCGACGCTTGAAGGATTGGACGACTTCAAGGCGTACATGGAGAGCGTGCGAGAAGCTTTCCCCGACTGGCACAACAGGATCGACGAGATGATCGTCTCTGGAGATAAGGTGGTGACGCGCATGACCTGGAGCGGCACGCACCTGGGTGAGCTGCTCGGCGTCGAGCCTACGGGCGAGCGGGTTGAGTACGTCGGCGCGGCCATCTTCCGCCTCGTGGACGGTAAGGTCGAAGACGGATGGGTCGTCGGCGACACGCAGGAGCTCTGGAAGCGACTCGGGAGGCTCTGAGCCGGACGTGGCGGGGAGACGAGGGTATCCATGACTAACAACGCGGAGAAGAAGCGTCGCCAGGAGTACGTCATCGGGGACGTCTCGAATTTCCCTGAGGGGAGTCACAAAGTGGTGAAGGTCGGGAGGCGTGAGATCGGGGTCTTCAACGTCGGAGGCAAGCTCTACGGCCTGCCGAACATCTGTCCGCACCAGACCGGACCGCTTTGCGAGGGCAGGCCGCCCTTGGGCACCCTCGTCGCGAGAGGCGAGAACGACTGGAAGTTCGAGTGGGTGAGTGAGGGTGAGATCGTCGCCTGCCCCTGGCACGGTCTCGAATACCACGTGCCGACGGGCAGGTGCCTCGCCTACCCCAACGTCGTACTGCGCTCCTACGAGGTGTTTAGAGACGGGGACGAAGTGAAGGTACGGCTCTAGCCGGTGGAGTCTGGATTCTAGAGATGGGGGATAGCTGATGCGCGTAGTGGTAATAGGTGGCAGCGGGCACGTCGGCACCTTCCTCGTCCCCCGACTGGTCGAGGCGGGATACGAGGTCGTCTCTGTAAGCCGTGGCAGGAGGGAGCCTTACAGGGCGGATCCCGCGTGGAGGTCCGTCGAGCAGGTTACGCTCGACCGCGAGGCCGAGGAGGCCGGAGGAACTTTCGGGGAGCGGGTGGCGAAACTGGAGCCCGACGCCGTTATAGATATGATCTGCTTCACGCCCGAGAGCGCCAGCCAGATGGTCGAGTCGCTGCGGGGAAAGTTACGCCACTTCCTGCACTGCGGCACGATCTGGGTGCACGGTCACAGCACGCTTGTGCCCGCCACCGAGGATCTGCCGCGCCATCCTTTCGGCGAGTACGGCATACAGAAGGCAAGGATCGAAGCTTACCTGCTCGACGAGGCGCGCCGCGGCGGCTTCCCCGCGACGCTGTTGCATCCCGGACACATCGTCGGACCTGGCTGGGCACCCGTGAACCCTGCCGGGAACTTCGACCCCCGCGTCTTCGAGCGGCTGGCGAGGGGGGAGCAGCTCTCTCTTCCCAATCTGGGGATGGAGACGGTGCATCACGTCCACGCAGACGACGTGGCCCAGGCTTTCGTGCGGGCGCTGGATAACTGGGGCGCCGCCGTGGGGGAGAGCTTCCACGTCGTTTCTCCCGCCGCGCTTACGCTGCGGGGCTACGCCGAGGCCGTCGCAGGATGGTTCGGGAAGACGGCCAGCCTCCGCTTCACCTCCTGGGAGGAGTGGCGCGAGGGTGTATCCGAAGAGGAGGCGCGGGGGACATGGGACCACATCGCCCACAGCCCCAACTGCAGCATCGCCAAAGCCAGGCGCCTGCTCGACTACCAGCCCCGCTACAGCTCGCTTGAGGCCGTCAGGGAGTCGCTCGGGTGGCTCATCGAGCACGGCGAGGTAGAGGCTGAATGGAAGACCGGGATCTCCAGTTAGAAGACAGGCTCGCCGTCCACGAGGAAGAGGGGGCTTTCTTCGTCGTCAGGGCGGGCGACCCCGAGGACTGGCTGGCACGCTTCGAGCGAGATGGAGACTTTCCGGCCCGCGAGTGGGCCGAGAACATGGTCAGCGTCTACAACAGGCGCCTCGCACGCCGCTCCGCAGGACCCCCGACGCCCCCTGGCACGCGTCCGTCCAGCTACCATCCCGAGCCGTAAGTCGCGATACACTCATCGCGAGAGTGGACTCTGATACGGGAGGCGCGGCTTTGGAGAAACGACTGTGGGACTTTCGGGAGGTCGGGCGTCTCCCCGCGCCCGGCGACAACGTGGCTATCGCGACCCGGAGGCTGGAGGCTGGGACGCGCGTATCCTACGAGGGTGCTGAGTTCGAGATCGGGCACACGATCCTCGAAGGCCACCGCTTCGCCGTCGAGCCGATAGAGGAGGGGCGGGATCTCCTTTCCTGGGGTCTTCGCTTCGGGTGCGCCGTGAAAGACATCGCCCCGGGCGAGTACGCCTGCAACCCCAAGATCCTGAAGGCCCTGGCGGAACGTCACGTGGACTTCGCTCTCCCCTCGGAGCCGAACTTCAGCGACGCCGAGCTTGAGCCCTACGTCCTCGACGAGGAGTGCTTCCGTCCCGGCGAGCAGGTCCCCACGAGCGACGAGGTGCGTACCTTCATGGGCTACAGGCGCAGGGCCCACAGGGGCGTCGGGACGCGCAACTACGTGGTCGTTATGGGCGTCACGTCGAGGCTCACAGGGTTCGTGCGGGCTCTGGAACTGGAGATGAAAGGCGTCGCAGACACCTACGAGAACATAGACGGCATAGTCTGCGTCGCCCACACGGAGGGCGGGGAGGAGAGCACGCCTAATAACCTGGATCTGCTGCTGCGGACCCTGGCCGGCTTCATGGTCAACCCGAACGTCGGGGCCGTACTCGTCCTCGACCACGGCGGCGAGGAGGCCGTGACGAACCGCATGCTCCAGGCATACCTGGAAGAGCATGGCTATCCGGTGGACGACGTGCCGCACGAGTTCATGAGCCTGGAGGGGAGCTTCAGGCGGGACCTCGAACGGGCCAAGTCCGTCGTGCGCGGGTGGCTCGAAGAGGTGGACGCGGCGCGGCGCACCGAGGAGCCTGCGTCAGAGTTGAAAATCGGGCTGCAGTGCGGCGGGTCCGACGCGTTCTCGGGCGTCTCGGCGAACCCGCTCGTAGCGTGGGTGAGCAGGGAGATCATCAGGAACGGCGGCATCGCCAACCTTGCCGAGACGGACGAGCTGATCGGGGCCGAGCATTACGTCCTGAAGAACGTCAAAGACCTCGAAACGGCGAGACGGTTTCTCGCTACGGTCGAGCGCTTCAAGGAGCGCGTCTCATGGCACGGCCACACGGCCGAGGACAACCCTTCCGGGGGCAACAACTACCGCGGGCTCTACAACATCTCCGTCAAGTCCATAGGGGCCGCGATGAAGAAGCATCCCGACGTGCGCATCGACCGCGTCATCGAGTACGCCGAAAGGATGGACGAGGGCGGCTTCTACTTCATGGACAGCCCCGGCAACGACCTGGAGAGCGTCGCGGGGCAGGTCGCCGCTGGTGCGAACATGATCTTCTTCACCACGGGCAACGGCTCGATCACTAACTTCCCCTTCGTCCCCACCATAAAGTTCGTCACGACCACGGGCCGCTACGAGCTCCTCTCGAAAGACATGGACGTAAACGCCGGCGCCTACCTCGACGGCACCTCGATAGAGGAGCTTGGCCGCGAGACCTTCGAGCGGACGCTCAGGGCCGCCTCGGGCGAGAAGACCGTCGGGGAGCGTGCCGGGCACGCGCAGGTTTCGATCTGGCGCGACTGGAAGCAGACGGGCGAGGAGTATCTTGACTGGCTCAGGAACACGCCCGAGCCGGACGGCGAGCCGCTGCCAGTGAAGCAAAGCCTCCCCCATGTCGAGTTCTCCTTCGAGGCCATAAAGAGTTCTCGCGGACCCGTCGTAGATCAGGTCGGGCTCGTCATGCCGACGAGCCTGTGCTCGGGTCAGATCTCACGCCGCATAGCCGACCGCATGAACGAACGTGAGGCCACGCAGGGCAAAGTGACCCGCTTCGTCGCCCTGCCGCACACGGAGGGCTGCGGCGTCTCCGCCGGCTCCGCCGAGGCTATCTACTCGCGCACCGTTCTCGGCCACCTCGCAAGCCCCACAGTGAGGTTCGGATTGCTCCTAGAGCACGGCTGCGAGAAGACCCATAACGATTACTTCAGAAACCGCCTCGAAGAGGCCGGACTCGATCCTGGCCGCTTCGGCTGGGCGAGCGTCCAGCTCGACGGCGGCATAGAGAGCGTGGTCGCCAAGGTAGAGAACTGGTTCGCCGAGACCCTGGAGAGTGCAGAAGAGCTTCAGTATGAGAGCGCGGGCCCGGAAGCCCTGCAACTCGGGCTGTATACGGCCGGCCCCGTCTCCGACGAAGTTGCCCTGAGCCTCGCCGAGATAACGCTCGCTGTCGTGAACTCTGGCGGAACGGTGGTCGTTCCGGAGAGGGCCGGAGTACTCTCTTCAGCGGTCTACCTCGAAGCCGTGCTCGGCGGGCATCGCGTGGAGAACACCCTCGCCTACGGGCAGGCTGCGGCGAAGTCAGGGCTGCACGTCATGGAGGCGCCGACGGACCACTGGGTCGAGACGGCGACAGGGCTCGGGGCGACCGGTGTGGAGGTGATGCTCGCGCACGTCGCGGGGCATCCCTTGCAGGCGCACCGTATGATCCCGCTGGTCCAGGCCTCCTCCGACCCCGAGACGCTGGAGAAGCACGCGGAAGACCTCGACGTGACCCTGGAAGGCGATTCGTCGGGTTGGACGGATCAGATGCTAAAGACCGTCGCCGCCGTGGCCTCGCGGGAGTACACGCCCAAACTGTTCGAGGCCGGCAACACCGACTTCCAGTTCACGCGCGGTCTGCTCGGCGTCTCGATGTAGTCGTCAGCGTCCCAGCCAGCCGCCGTCCACGGGCAGGATCGTGCCGTGGACGTAATCCGCTGCGTCGGAGGCGAGGAAGACGGCGGCTCCCTTGAGGTCTTCGGGTTCGCCGAAGCGTCCCGCCGGAAGGCGGGCGAGCAGGGCCTCGGATCTCTCTGCGTCCTCGCGCAGCGCGCTGGTCAGCTCGGTCGTGAAGTAGCTCGGGGCTATGGCGTTCACGTTGATGCCCAGAGACGCCCACTCGTTCGCGAGGGCACGGGTCAGGTTGGCGATGCCGGCTTTGGAAGCGGAGTACGAGGGCACGATGATCCCACCCTCGTACGAGAGCACCGAGGCCGTGTTGATGATCTTGCCTCCACGCTCCGTCTCCACGAAGTGCCGCGCCGCCGCCTGCGAGAGGTAGAAGGCGGCGCTGAGGTTGATCTTTATGACGCTCTCCCAGTCCTCCTCGCCGAAGTCGATGGCAGGGCCGCGGCGGATGATGCCGGCGTTGTTGACCAGGATGTCGAGACGCCCGAGCTCTGAGACGCATTCAGCGACGATATCGGCGGCGAGCTTCGTGTCGGCCTCTAGTAGATCGACGTTCATGGCGTGGAAGTTGCGGCCTTCGTTCCGAACTAGATCTCCTGTCTCATCGACGGGCAGAATATCCAGGGCCGCGATGTCAGCACCGGCCTCGGCGAGGCCGAGGGCGAGACCCTGACCGAGACCGCGCGCGGCACCCGTTACCAGCGCGACCTTGCCGTCGAGACGGAAGCCATCGAGGACGCCCATCAGTAGCGGAGGTCCCTGGGTTCGATGCCCTGCTCCTCGCAGAAACGCAGGTAGCGCTCCAGCTTGGAGAAGACGTCGTCCTGGTAAATCAGGTTGTCCTCGTCGTCTATGTACTGGACCGTGCCTTCGAGGATGAAGAGCGTCTGCATCTCATCGACGCCCTCGTCCACGACGAGCGTGTGTATGTCGCCCGGCGGCTCGTAGACGAGCGTGCCGGGTCTCGCGACCCAGTCGCGCTCCAGGTAGTGCCAGGAGCCCTTTATGCAGAAGCCCATGACCTGCCCGCCCGTGTGGCGGTGGCGGTTGACCCTGCCCGAGCCCTCTACTTTTAGGAGGTTGATCCAGCGCCCACTCGTCAGGTCGAACCTCAAGGGCTTGAACCAGACCCTCTCTCCCTGCGGCACCCAGGGCAACTCGTCGCTCTGAATGGCCTGGTCAGGCAGCCCGAGGTCGGCGATGACCTGCTCCGTCCGCTCCTGCGTCATGGCCGTCTCCTTTCGTAGTTACTGGCTACCGCTCCGGCGGCTTGAGGTAGAGGACCGCGTCGGGGGGACCGCCGACCTTCTCTATCTCGGGTATGACCTCGCGGTCGAGCGTCGTGACGTCGGGCCAGTTGACCTCGACGAGGTTGCCCGAGGGGTCCCGCAGATACATCTGGACGGCCCCGCCCGGCAACTCCCTCACGGTCGAGAAACCTCCCTGGTCCCTCACACCCAACTCCTCTGCTCTCTTGTACGCGGCCTCGAAGTCGTCCACGTCGAGGGCGAAGTGGTGCCGCTCCGGCGCAGGGTCCTCGTCCAGAAACAGATGCAACTGCAGATCTCCGACCCGCAGCCAGCGCACAGGCCCCGAGAAGTCCGGTGACGGTACTTCCTCCATCCCGAAGAAGTCCCTGTAGAAGCGGACAGACTCATCGAGGTCTGCAGCGCTGATGCTCACGTGGGTGAAACTTCTGGCGCGCACCACTACAGCGGCATGATGGAGATGGTCTTCCAGGCCGAGTAGAAGTCGAGGGCTGCGTGACCCTGCTCCCTGCCTCCGACGCCTGACTCCTTGTTGCCGCCGAAAGGAACCTGGAACTCCAGCCCAGCGGTCGGCAGGTTGACGTTTACGAGGCCCGTCTCGGAGCGCTGCGTGAACTCGTAGGCGTAGCGCAGGGACCTCGTCGCTATACCGGCGGTCAGGCCGTAGCGGGTGTCGTTGGCGAGCTCGACGGCGTCGTCGAAGTCGCGGGCCTTTATAACGGCGAGGACGGGGCCGAAGATCTCCTCCTGCGCCGTCTCTGACCTGTTGTCCACGTCGGCGACGATGGCAGGGGCGATGTAGTAGCCCTCATCCTCCGAGCCTGTGGCGCCGCCTTCGAGGACGACGCGCCCTTCGTTCTTCGCCGTCTCCAGAGCTTCGAGGATGCTGTCGTACTGGCTCTTGTTGACGACGGGTCCTATGACGGTGTCCTCCTCGAGCGGGTCGCCGAGCTTCATGGCCTCGGTGGCGCTCTTGAGCTCTTCGATAAAGGCGTCGTAGACCTCCTCGACGACGATGGCGCGGCTCGAGGCCGTACACTTCTCGCCGGCGTAGCCGAAGGCGCCGTAGGCGATCTTGGCCGCCGCATCCGAGAGGTCCGCATCCTCCATCACGATAAAGGGGTTCTTGCCGCCCATCTCGAGCTGGACCTTCTTGCCCACGGCCCGCCCCTGGATGCCCAGGCCGACGCTCGTCGAGCCCGTGAAAGAGAGGCCCTTGACGCGCGGGTCGGTAACGAGGGCGTCACCGACAGATCCACCGGGGCCGGTCACCATGTTCAGGACCCCGTCGGGCAGGCCCGCCTCGGCGAGGATGCGCACGAGGGCAGCGGCGTTCAGGGAGGCGTTGCCTGCCGGCTTCATGACGATGGTGTTCCCGCAGATCAGGGCCGGAGCCATCTTCCACGAGGGTATCGCGAGTGGGAAGTTCCACGGCGTTATGAGGCCGACGACCCCGAGCGGCTCTCTGACGGAGACGTGGCTTACGCCGGGCCGCGCCGAGGGCGGGGCGACGCCTGGCATGCGCCAGCCCTCCGAGCCGTAGTAGCGGAAGATGCTCGCCGCGCGCCCGACCTCCATGCGGGCTTCCTTCATCGGCTTGCCCGCCTCGAGCGCCATGAGCCGCGCCAGCTCGTCCTCGCGCGACTCGATGATGTTGGCGGCCTCCATCAATATGGCGCCGCGGGCCGAAGGCAGCGTGGCCTTCCAGCCGGGCAGCGCTTCCGCAGCAGCTTCGATGGCCCTCTCCGTCTCGGCCTTGTCGGACTTCGGGGTCGTGCCGAGGACCTCGGAGGGGTTCGACGGGTTCACTATCTCCGAGGTCTCGCCCGAGTCGGCTGGTACCCACTCGCCGCCGATGAAGTTGAGTGACTCTATCTGCGATTCGATCACGGTCTTCCTCCTAGCAAAAACGCCTTCTATCTCCTTACCCGATCCCGGCCCATTCTATGAGCCGCTCTACCGCGCCACCTCGTTCTCCAGCGTGAGATCTCCGACCGAGATCCCGACCCGATCCCCCGCCTTCAGCGTGAAGTCGTCTTCCGGAACTATGCCCGTACCCGTCATAAGGAGGGCCCCGTGTGGGAAGGCGAGCTCCCTGCCAAGATAACCCGCGAGATCCTCCAGCGAGCGCTTCATCTGCGAGGTGTCCGTCTCGTCTTCGAAGACGGTCTCGCCGCCGCGCAGGATGCTCATGGTGATGCGGAGGTTCCGCATCGAGTCAACGTCCGAGAGCACGATGCCTGGCCCTAGAGAGCAGGAGCCGTCGTAGACTTTGGCCTGCGGGAGATACAGGGGGTTCTCGCCCTCTATGTCCCGCGAGGAGACGTCGTTTCCCGCGGTGTAGCCGACGATCTCCATCCCGCTGTTGACGACGAGCACGAGCTCCGGTTCGGGTACGTTCCAGCGGCTGTCCTCGCGGATGCGCACCCTGTCTCCGTGAACTACGACCCGCCAGCCCGGAGCCTTGAAGAAGAGTTCGGGACGCTCTGCGTCGTAGACCCTCTCGTAGGCGTCGGCGTCGGCAGATTCCAGCTCGCGGGCTTCTCTGCTTCGCAGGTAGGTTACGCCGCTGGCCCAGACCTCGTGTGAGGGCTCCACGGGTGGCAGCAGTGGATCGTCTGCCGTCCCTTCCCGCGATTGTCCTTCGAGGAAGCTCTGAACGTCTGCGGCCTGGATCTCGAGCAGGTGCTCCAGAGTGAAATCTCGCGGCAGGTAGCGTCCGTCCAGCGCCCAGCGCGGGCCTCCTGCTGCCCTGTGGCGGGAGAGATACATGGTATTTGGGCCCTCCTTCCTTAACGTGTACAAACTACCATGATCGGTGTTCCGTTGCGCGAGGCTTCCAGGGTGGTTAGTGTAGGGAGCGCCGCCTCATGCACCGGAGGAGACTTGGACAACGACTACTTCGACTACCTGGCAAGTAAGCTCTACGCGGCTGTGATCTCCGACGTGCTCGACGCCGCGGGATACAGGGATCAGGCCCTCGACGCGAGGATCACACACCACGCCGGCCGCGAAGTGCTCGTCGGTAGGGCCGCCACGATGCTGGCCGGAGAAGAGGTCGAGCTGCAGGGAGATCCATACTCCCTCCAGATAGAGGCTATCGACACACTCAAAGAGGGCGAGGTGGTCGTCGCGACAACGCACGACAGCCCCCGAGCAGCCTTCTGGGGCGAGTTATTCTCGACCGCGGCCATGGCGCGCGGGGCGAGGGGACTGGTCCTCGACGGCCTGATGCGCGACCGGAGGAAGGTGGATGAGATAGGCTTCCCCGTCTTCGCGACGGGCGCCCGCCCCGTAGACTCGATGGGGCGCCTGAGAGTCTACGCTCACGGCGTCCCCGTCCGCTCCGGTGGCGTCACGGTGCGTCCCGGCGACCTCGTCTTCGCCGAACCCGACGGCATCGTCGTGGTCCCCGCGGAGATAGAGGAGGAGATCGTCAGAGCGGCGCTTGAGAAAGTAGACAAGGAAGACCTGGTGCGTGAAGAGCTCGCCAAAGGCGCCTCGCTCGCCGAGGCTTGGGCGCGCCACCGCGTACTCTGAGGGGAGAGAGATGGAGATACTGCCTGGCATCCACCGCATCGAGTCGGATCTCGGGGAGCGGTTCATGTGCCAGTACCTGCTCCTCGGGGAGGAGAGGACGGTCCTCATAGACACGGGCCTCGCTGGCACGCCAGAGGAGGTCATCGTCCCTTATCTTCAGGGGATAGGACTCGGTGTGGAAGACGTTGACGAGATCATCATAAGCCACGCCGACGTCGATCACTGCGGCGGCAACCGCGCCCTCAAGCAGATGAAGCCCGGGCTCAGGTTCTCGTGCGGCGAGCCTGATCGGGCCTGGGTAGAGAGCAACGAGCGGATAATGGCGGAGATCTACCTCTGGTCCGAGCCCTACGGCTTCGGCCCCGACGACGAGTCGAAGGACTGGATCCGCACGGAGCTAGGCGGCGACTCTCCCGTGGACGTGGGCCTGTGCGGCGGCGAGACGTTGCGCCTCGGGCCTGACTGGAGGGTCGAGATCCTGCACCTCCCCGGCCACACGCCGGGGCACCTCGGCATCTGGGATCAGAAGAACGACGCCGCCATCATCATAGACGCCGCCCTGGAGACGGGTATCTACGATCGCGAGGGGGACCGCCTGCTCCCGCCGCGCTACTTCGACGCCACGGGCTACCAGAGCACCATCCGCACTCTTCACTCCATACGTCCGGCCCACCTCCTGACGGCCCACTACCAGCCCATGCAGGGCGAGGAGGCCCTGGATTTCCTCGATCGCTCCCTCGACTTCACTGTGCAGGTGCACCGCGTGGTCGGCGAAGGGTTGAAAAACGGAACCACCGACCTCTGGGAGCTAACGCAGTACGCCGACGAGAAGCTCGGTCCCTACCCGGAGTTCATGACCGAGCTAGGAGCCGGCGTCAGGGCGCACATGGGCCTTCTCGGTCCGGCATAGGCCTTCCGCGGCCCTGCTATTCACACAGGTGGACGACCAGCGAAAGAATCGAACGTATGCGTCTTGTCCGTGTGTGCTCCCGGGGCTACGAGCCTGCGCAGGGACGTCGGATCTACAGCGCCCACGATCCGGTTCACGAACCGCTCCCAACCGACGCTTACGAGACCGACCGTCCTGTCTGTAACCATCCCCGGTAGCGGGTCCAGGGCCACACTATTTGCGCCCGAGCAGGGTCCGTAGAGCATCGAGATGAGCTCTCCCGGCCCTGTGCGCCTGGGCCGCCAGCCGCCCGTATCCGTACCCCCGAGCCACAGGAACGCCTCGGCCTCTTCCTCGAAGCTGAAAACCGGCAGCGTCTGCTCGCCGGGTAGATCGAGGGTAAACACCTCCAGACGGTCGTCTCCGCCTCTGGCGATCAACCACCACTCCTTCCCCTGGCAACGTCTGGACGCTACGTTAGTCCCTTCCCCGGCCACCCTCTTCGCTCCTTCCCTCCTGGTTTTTCTGCGCAGTCCCGCGCTGCGTTTCAGTCCGCCGGGAGCGGCGTCACCCGGCTGAGAGCCAGGCCTTTCTCCGAGAGCCAGATGGTGCCCGAGTGCACCTCCTGCGCCCTGCGTTGCGCCTTCAGGGACCACGCCTCCGCCGTGTCCTCGAGGACGGCAGTCTTGACCACCAGCTGGGCGCCCTCGACGAGCTCGGTTAG
Source organism: Actinomycetota bacterium (assembly GCA_902812425.1). Taxonomy (GTDB): domain Bacteria; phylum Actinomycetota; class Rubrobacteria; order Rubrobacterales; family Rubrobacteraceae; genus Rubrobacter_D. The sequence goes on along the minus strand of CADDZK010000016.1, from coordinate 987 downwards.
CGCCTCTTGCTGGCGCAGGGCCTCCTCAAGGTCGACCCGCTTGGTCCAGTTGAAGCTGGCCCACAGCGAACGTCCCTGCCCGGCTTCGTCGGCGAGTAGACGGCTGAGTGCCTCCTTCCGGTCCCCTGGCTCCTCGGCGAACCGGAAGCGTCCCTCTCGCTCCAGTCGCCCAACCTCCAGACCGTTGCGCTCCAGCTCCGCGCGGAGTTCGTCTTCCGAGGCTTCGGGCTCCCCGACACGGTACTTGACCAGCAAACCTCCACGCGCCTCGCCGACGCGAAAGAAGGCGGCGTCGAGCCGGTGCAAGAGGTCGACGTTGCGCGCGACAGCGATCACACTGTCGGGCACGACGAGAAAAGACCTCAACTGCCCGTCGAGCGTGACGGGCCGCTCCCCACGCCTGAGGAAATTCTCCAGCGCCTCCCACCGGATGCGCCAGGACTTGCCCACCTTCGAGCAAGGCAGACGCCCCTCGCGACACCAGCGGTGCACCGTGACCTGCCCTACACCCATGTACCCGGCTACGTCCTCGACCGTCAGCAACCTCTTGTCGAGAATATCACTCATCTCTTCCTTTCAAACGCCATAATGCCCCTACTAGCGTCCCCCACGCCAGGACAATGTGTCGCAGAGCACCGTTTTACCGCGTTTTTTGTTCATATTGAATACTTTACTTTATTTTCCCGAACAGTGATGTATAAAGCCGCACGTACCCGAAATCGAGGCGACGTGGCCCGTGGAGCTACCTGAGGGCGCGTCCTGAGGAGGTAGAGCATGGATCAAGAGCATCGCAGTGACCGCTTTACGGCGTTGGAGGATCGCTTTGCCGGCTACAGCGTCTACGATCCGAGCAACGAGCGGATCGGCAAGGTAGACGATCTCTTCGTCGACGAGAGAGACCAGCCCGAGTACCTAGGCGTGAAGATGGGCTTCCTCGGTACCCGCTCCACCCTCATTCCCTTCCAGATGGCGAGAGTCAACGACGAG
>CADDZK010000015.1 GCA_902812425.1 Actinomycetota bacterium | reverse complement strand
CTGTAGCGCTCACCTCGCCGTCGCCGGCGCGCTCGTCTCGGTCGGTGACGGCCACGCCGCGCAGGGCGACGGCGAGGTGAGCGCTACAGGCATCGAGTGCCCGATGGAGAGGGCTGATCTCCGCTACGTCCTTAGGGACGACCTCGAGCTCGACGTCCCGCGCGCCCGCACTCAGGGAGCCTGGATCGCCTTCGGTTTCAGCGAAGCGCTCGACGAGGCCGCCGCCCAGGCGCTGAACGGGATGCTCGACCTGATGATGCGCCGGTTCGGCCTCTCCAGGAAGGACGCGCTGGCGCTCGCCAGCGCCGTCGTAGACCTGCGCGTGACGCAGCTCGTCAACGAGGTCTGCGGCGTCCATGCCGTGCTGCCCCACGAGGCCGTCCGGTAAGAGCCTTCGGCTATCCGGGCTTCGGCTCCATGAACTGTGTTCCTTCTTCGCCCGCGACGACCGCCGTCCTGGTGAGGCCGACGAAGAGGCCGCACTCGAGGGCGCCGGGGATGTGTTTGATCTCGGTCTCGAGCGAGGCGGGGTCGGGGATCGAGTCGAACGCGCAGTCGGCAGTGTAGTGGCCCCCGTCCGTCACGAACGGACGGCCAGGGTCCGTCCAGTCCATCCTGAGCTCCGGTTTGCAGCCCAAAGAGGCGAGGGCTTCGAGGGTCGCCTCCCATCCGAAGGAGTCGATCTCGACGGGCAGGGGACCCGCGCCTAAGGAGTCGACCAGCTTGCCCGAGTCGGCGACCACGATCAGGCCCTCCTCGCTCGATGAGGCCACGATCTTCTCGCGAAGGAGCGCCCCTCCGCGGCCCTTTATAAGGGCGAGCTCGGGGGAGATCTCATCCGCCCCGTCTATGGTGAAGCGCGGATAGGCCTCCGTGAGCGTCGCCAGTGGTATGCCGAGCTCGTTGGCGAGGGCCGTGGTCCTGGCCGAGGTAGGGACGCCCCTGATGTCTCTAAGCTCACCCGAGGCGACGAGTTCCCCGATCCTGCGCACCGCGAAGGTCGCCGTCGAGCCCGTCCCGAGTCCTATCACTATCCCGCTCTCGACGTAACGCCCTACCGCCGCGTGGGCGGCCTCGCGCTTGAGCCTATCGCCGGCCATGCCTACGTTCCTTCCTCCGGCCTGGTACCGACCGTAACCTTCACGTGGCGCCCCTTCTCGCCGGGGGTTACGACGGTCATCGGGAGCTTGTCGCCGGGCTTGAGGGAGTTGACGACCTCTATCACGTCGTCGGCCGAGGAGACGGGCTCTCCCTCGATCTTGGTTATGACGTCCCCGATGGGTACTGGTATGCCCTCGATCTCCTCTTCCTCCCCACCCTGGATGCCTGCCTTGTCCGCGGGACCGCCTTTCGTGACCTCGCTGACTATAGCCCCGTTGCCGGGGAACCCGTACTTCTCTTTGAGCGTATTCTCGGAGAGGCCCGCGTAGGCGGCTAGTTCGTCTATGCCGAACTGGAACATGGATACCCCGATGTAGCCGTGCACCACCTTCCCTTCGGTTATGAGCTGCTTCACGACGCTCTTGACGGTGTTTATGGGCACGGCGAAACTAACCCCCTCGAACCCTCCCGACTGGGAGGCGATCTGGGAGTTGACCCCTATGACCGTGCCGCGCGAATCGAGGAGCGGTCCGCCCGAGTTGCCTGGGTTTATCGCCGCGTCGGTCTGGACGGCGTCGTTTATGGTGTAGTTGTTCGGGGCCTTTATAGGCCGTCCCAGGCCGCTCACTATCCCCGTCGTCACGCTAATCCCGACGTTCAGAGGGTTGCCGATGGCGATGACTGGCTCCCCGACCCCCACCGAGTCCGAATCCCCGAGCGTCAGAGGCTCGAGCGCCTCCCGCGGCGCGTCCACCTTTATGACCGCGACGTCCGTCGAGGGATCCTGGCCGACGATCTCAGCCTTCCTGCGGGTGCCGTCTGCGAACCTGACGGAGATGTCTTTGGCCCCCTCGACGACGTGCTGGTTGGTGACTATGTGCCCGGCCTCGTCAACGACGAACCCCGAGCCACCGCCCGGCCCTGCCTCGGGCGTCGCCGCCACGTCCACGCTCACGACGCCACGACCGTCGCGCGTGTAGACCTTGCGCACCGATGAACCCTCGCCCATGACCGGCGTCGCCCCTGACGACTCGTCGGGCGCGACCTCCTTTATGGTCACGCCTTCGGATCTATCCTTCATGTCGTAGACCCCGACGAAGAGGAACAGCGCGGTGACGAGACCGCCGATGATCGCCGAGACGAGCGCCGTGAGTGCGGTCTTCAGAGCCCTTCCTTCCTCAATCCTCTTTCGTCACGCAGGCTGAGTACTGATGCGGGTGACGTTCCACGAGTCTATCTTCCACGCGCCGCCCTCCTTCACGAGGTACCACGTACCCTCGTTATGCTGGACCTCATTGGTGAGGGTGGCGCGGGTCTCGCCCTTAACGGTCGCCGTGTCGCCGGAGACCTTGGCGGTCGGCCCCTTGATGAACACTACGCTCTTTACCTTGGCGAAGGTACCCTCGAAGACGGCCCTGTTCGGAAAAGTACTCCGGCGATAATCCTCACTGAGAAGCTGGGCGGACTTGTCGTAATGTCCCTCGGAGGACGACGTGTAGAACTCCTTCACCGTCTGCTCCGCGGCCTGCGCCGTGAACGCGCCCCGCTTCTCTCCACCCTGCCCCGAGTTGTCCTGCGAGGGAGCGGGCTCTCCCGAAGAGGCTGAAGGGGAAGCCGATGAACCCGCGCTGGCTGAGGACGATGCACCTCCCTGGCCCTGATTCCCGCCTGAGTCTGCCTCGGATTTACCGGGATTCCCGCCCCCCTGCGCGTTCTGCCGGGCGTTGCTCTGCCCGGCGTTCTTGGATCCCGCCTTCTCGCCTCCGCTCCCGGAAAGCAAGCCGGGCATCGCGAGGGCCCCTATCACGAGGAGCACGGCGAGGAGCGCAAGGACGGCCAGTAGCCCTCTCCTTCGTCCCGAGCCGGGGTCCCGTGAAACACCGCCCGGCCCGTCTCCCGGTGGTGGTGCCGCCGGCGCGGGACGGGTCTGCTCTGCGTGGGCCGGTGTGGTGACAGGGGGTACGGGTTGCGCCTGCGTGGCCCCCGCTGAAGAGATCTCCGCTTCAAGTCGGGAACGAGCCTCTTCGGCGGTCGGGCGATCATCGGGGTTCTTGGCGAGGCAACTCAGGATCAGGGCCTCCAGATCCTCGCTCACGTCTGCGCCGCGCTCGCGCGGTGGAGTCGGGTCCTTGGAGACGTGCTGGCTTGCGACCTCTATCGGGGTGCCGCCCAAGAAAGGCGCCTCCCCCGTGGCCGCCTGGTACAGCGTCGCGCCTAAAGAGTAGACGTCGCTCTTGGGCGTAACCTTCTGTCCCTGGAGTTGTTCCGGGGACGAGTACAGGGCCGTCCCGAGGAAGGAGCCGGTACGCGTCGCCTGCGTCGTGTCCAGGGCGCGGGCTATGCCGAAGTCGGTTACCTTAGCGTGGCCGTTCTCGTCGAGGAGGATGTTGTGGGGTTTGATGTCGCGGTGGATGATGCCCCGCTCATGTGCGTGGGCGAGGCCGGCACAGACCTCCTCACCGAGCGCGGCGAGCTCCGCCCCTGGAAGACGGCCTCTCTCGTCTATGAGCCCCTTCAGGTCCCCTCCAGGGACGTACTCCATGACGATGTATGAGGTCTCCCTGCCGTTGAACTCGGCCTCTCCGGCGTCGTAGACCTGCACGATGTTCGGGTGTGCGAGGCGGGCCGCCGTGCGTCCCTCACGCTCGAAGCGGTCGCCGATGTCGGTACCGCCGTGGATTGGGTTGAGCAACTTCACGGCGACGGGACGATCCAGGACCTCGTCACGCCCGAGAAAGACGCGGGACATCCCCCCCGAGCCGAGCTGTTGCTCCAAGACGAACCTGTCTGCGAGCTTGATCACGCGCGTGATTATAGGGTAAGTAGGTAAAGATGCCGAACGAAGCGGCCGAAAGGGTCCTCCGCTACACCGGGACGGTCTTCGCGTTCTCCAGACGGTCCAGCTTCCACTCTCCGCCCTCGTTGACGCAGACCCACGTCCCCGAGAGAGACTCGGATCCCCAGGTGTGATCCAACCTCACCACGAACGTGACCTCTGCGGCGTCCCCTACGGCCCTGGCTACGGGATACTGGGTGAACTTCATGTAGGTGAAGGTGTAGATGTCCTCCCGCTGTGCCCACTGCTCGGGCGAGCCGATCTCGTTCTGTAACCTATCGGAGAGGTACGCCCAGGATGCGTCCACCCTGTCGAATGACTCCTGGTAATACATATTGAAGACGGCTCTCTCCGCACTCTCCAGCGGCGGGGCGGGAGCCGCCGGTTTCTCTTCGGTAGCACCACCCGCCGCCCCTGAGGGTTTCTGGTCAGCCTCATTTTTCTGGTCAGCCCCATTGGTTTGCTTCGCCGGCTCCTCTTTGATCTTCTTCTGTGGTGCCGGGGCTTTGGCCTGTTCCTGCTGACGGTCGCCCTGGTGCGGAGTCTTGGTACTCTGTCCCTCCCGGCTCAGCAACGCCCAGGAGCCGGCGACGGTCAGGAGCACCAGGAGGAGAACGACCATGATGACGGCCAGCATCGTCCTCTGCCGCGAACCGGCCCTGAAGGTGCGCGTGGGGAGGCTTATCGTGCTCTCGGGAGGACCGGAAGCCCTCTGATCGCCCAGCGTTCTTCTGACGGCCCCGAGGCCAGAGGCTCCGGCCGTCTTCGCAGCACCCGTGGCGCGTGATATCCCTGCCGCACCAGGGAATCCGCCGGCGCCGGCCAGCGCGGCGGTCGCGTCCGCCTCGCTCCTCTGGAGTAGCCTGTCACGGAGCCTGGCGGCGTCGGGACGCTCGGAGGGGTCCTTGGCGAGGCAGCTGAGGATCAGGGCTTCGAGTCCCCCGCCGATCCTGGCTCCCCTCTCTCTAGGTGGGGTGGGAGCCATGTGTATGTGCTGGTTTGCGACCTCTATGGAGTTGCCTGAGAAGGGCTGCCTCCCGACCGCAGCGTGGTAGAGGGTGGCGCCGAAGGAGTAGACGTCGCTCTTCGGGGTGACCTTACCCCCCCGCAACTGCTCGGGGGATGAGTACGCCGCCGTACCCAGGTAGGAGCCTGCCCGGTCTTGGCTCGTGGTCCCGTCGAGGGCGCGGGCTATGCCGAAGTCGGCCAGCTTGGGACTCCCCCTCTCGTCGAGGAGGATGTTGCGCGGTTTGACGTCGCGGTGGATGATGCCCCGCTCGTGGGCGTGGGTGAGACCGGAGGCTACGCCGGCCCCGACCCGCGAGAGCATCGTCTCGGGGAGCGGTCCGTTCCTGTCCATAAGGTCCTTGAGGTCGCCGCCGGAGACGTACTCCATGACGATGTATGAGACCTCGCGCCCGTCGAGCTCGTCCTCGCCCGCGTCGAAGACCCTCACTATGTTCGGGTGGGAGAGCCTGGCTGCCGCCCTCCCCTCGCGCTGGAACCGCAGTCCGACCTCAGGGTCTTCGCGGTCGGGCTCTACGACCTTCACGGCGACGGGCCTATCCAGGATCTCATCACGCCCGAGAAAGACTCGGGCCATCCCGCCTGAGCCCAGCTCGCGCACGAGCACGAACCTGTCTCCGAGGCGGCTCACGGCGCTTCCGGGGCCTGTCCCCGAGACTAGATGACCTCCCTGCCCATGGCGCTGGCGAACGGCTGCAGCACGTCCTTCATACCCATAAGCGCCTCGGCGGGGAGCGCCTGTTCCCCATCACACAGCGCCTCCTGCGGCTCGTGGTGGCTCTCCACCATCAGGCCGTCGGCCTCGGCCGCAACCGCGGCCTTGGAGAGGGGTATGACGAGGTCGCGCCGTCCCGCGGCGTGGGAAGGGTCTACGATCACGGGCAGATCCGTCAGCCTCTTCGCCACGATGACGGCGGAGAGGTCGAGCGTGAAGCGGGTGCTCGTCTCGAAGGTGCGAATTCCGCGTTCGCACAGAACCACGTTATCCCCGCCGGATGCGGTTACGTACTCTGCGGCGAGAAGCCACTCCTCGACCGTCGCCGAGAGACCCCTCTTGAGGACGACGCCGTGCTCGGTCCCAGCTATCGCCGCGCCGACGCGCTTCAGCAGGGAGAAATTAGCCATGTTGCGCGCGCCGATCTGGAGGATGTCGGCGTGTTCCATGACCATCTCTATGTCGTAGGGGTCCATCACCTCGGTGACGATCTTGAGCCCAAGGTCTCCTGCGACCTCAGCCATGATCTTCAGCCCCTGTTCGCCGAGGCCCTGGAAAGAATAGGGGGAGGTGCGGGGCTTGAAGGCGCCGCCGCGGACGTACTCGAAGCCGGCCTGCTTCACGGCCTTCGCAGAGGCGGCGAACTGCTCGTAGCTCTCCACCGTGCATGGACCGGCGATCACCCTGAAGGTGCCTGGCCGGATCATGCCGTTGTGGGTCTTTACATCGGTCTTTACGCCTGTCGAAACGTCCATCTTACCTGGGAAACTCCCCGCGTTGGATCTCAAGGTCACGGATGCGATGCAGGATGAGCTCGAAGATATCCCTCATCGACGAGTCATAGATGGGACCAGGGTTGTGCTCCACGACCCTCTGCAGGATCTCCTCCTCGCGCTTCGGGTCGTAGACGGGGGCCCCCGACTCGGCCTTGAGCGCCATGATCTCCTGCACGATGCGCGCCCGCTCGCTCAATGCCTGGATGAGCTCCAGGTCGACCTCGTCTACGCGCTCCCTGAGCTCCCTGACCTTCTCTTGCATCTCGGTATCCGCCATAGGACCTGCGATTCTATCTGCATGCGGCACATAAGGCAACTATTCGGGAGGAAGAACCGTCTAGAGAACGGGCGGACGGTCCGCACACCAGCCCAGGACCGTGTCACGGTAGAACCGGGACCGTTCCAACGCAGGAAAATGTCCGCACTCCGGGATGACGACGAGCTCGGCATCGGGCACCCCCGCCGCGATGTGGCGAGCCTGTACAGGACCCCCGATCAGGTCGAGCGCGCCGCAGACGACTAGCGTCGGACATCTGATACCGGCCAGCAACGGACGGATATCTCCTCGCTGGTAGAGGCCAGCCTCCCACACCTTGACAGCTTGCAGATCCACCGCGATCAGCGACCGCGCCTCCTGGAGAGCTTCGCCCACGTCGGGATGATCGGGATAGGCCGTGTACAGCGGCAGGACCGTTGCGAGCATGTCCCGGACCTCGGTCGGGTCTGTCGCCGCAAGCACGCGCGTCGTCCAACTGTCCCACACCTCGCACGCCGCAGGATACCAGGACGTCTGAGAGTGCCTCGCCAGCGCCGCCTCCATCTCCGCCGCTGCGTCGCCGCCCTCCTCCTGATCCAACTCCTCCCCTACGGCGAAGGCGCTGACGGCGATACAGCGGACAGTGGTCTCAGGGAAAAGCGCGGCGTAAGCCAGCGCGACCGTGCCGCCGAACGACACGCCGTGCACGCTTACGGGGCCGAGGCCGAGCGCCCGGCGTACTTCTTCGTAGAAGCGCGCGTGTCCTTCGGGATCGTAGGCGGTATCTTCGCGCGGCGGGGTGGAGCCGCCGGAGCCGTGCGGGTCGACGAGGTAGCAACTGAAGTGTTCGGCGAAAAGCCCGGCGTCGGGACGATTGAACCGCGCCGGCAACCCTGGCCCGCCGACGAAGGAAAGCAGCGGCGGGCCGCTGCCCAGAACCTCGTAGCTGGCGCTCCGTCCATCGGATAGCGCTACTTCCATCGTACTCCCCAGGGGCCTCTCGACAGGCGTCCTACCTTATCCAGCATACACGATCTCTCCGGGTGGGTTGGCGAGGACCTCCCCTGTTGCAAGGTCCTGCGCGGGAGACTAGTCTTTTAGGGCGAATTTCAGGATTACCAAGGAGAGCCTCAGAGTGAACTTTAGAGCGGAGCTTGACCCGTTATCCCCGTACAAGCCGCCGCGGGCCGCGAACGAGGCGGCGGCCGAACGCGGGGCGGACGGCTACGTGAAGCTGACCTCGAATGAGCTCTCCTTCGGCCCTCTGCCCGAGGCCGAAACCGCGCTCGCCGAAGCGCTCCCCCGCGCCAACCGCTATCCCGACCGCTACGCGGCCTCTCTGCGCGAGGCGGTGGTTTCCGCCAACCCCGGCAGCGCCTTCGAGAATATCCTGGTAGGAAACGGGTCGAGTGAGATCCTTTTGAACCTCCTCCTGCTCGTCGAGAGACCGGGGGAGGTGATCTTCCCCTGGCCTACCTTCACCCTGTACGCTTCTATTGGGACGATATTAGGGCTTCGGACCACGAAGGTCCCCCTCACGGAGACCCATGAGATCAAATCCGAAGCCCTCCTCTCAGCCGTAACGAACGAGACTCGCGCCGTCATCGTCTCGAACCCGAACAACCCGACGGGCACGTACCTGACCTTTGAAGAGGTGCGCTCCCTCGCAGACTCCTTGCCAGACGACGCGCTCCTGATCCTGGACGAGGCCTATCAGGAGTTCGTCTCAGACCCCGCCTACAGCGGCACTCACGAGCTCGCGCTCGAAAGGGAGAACGTGGTCTGCGTCCGCACTTTCTCGAAGGCGCACGGCCTCGCCGGCTTCCGGGTCGGCTACGGGATAGCAGGGCGGAGGGTCGCCGACTACGTCGAGCGGGTCCGCTTCCCTTTCTCTGTCAACCTCGCAGCCCAGGTCGCCGCCACGGCCTCGATGCGTGCAAAGGACAAGATAGAGGCGCGCGCCCGCTTCGTGATGCGAGAGCGCGATCGGATCCAGAGCGCTTTCCGTGAGGCGAACCTGAACTACGTCCCCTCCCAGGGCAACTTTACTCTGGTCGAGATCGGCCCCGATCTCTTCGAGCGGGCCGGCGTCCTGGTGCGTGAAGGAGACCCCCTCGGGTACCCTGGCTGGAGCAGGGTCACGGTCGGCGACTCGGGTGAGAACGACAGGGTCATAGGGGCTTTAGGCAGACCGTGAGCCGCACGCTAGGCATCGTCGGGGTAGGTCTGATCGGGGGCTCTGTCGGCCTCGCCGCCAGCGCCTCTGGTTGGGAGGTCGTCGGCGTAGACACCCCGGACGTTCTGGAAGAAGCCGCACGTAGCGGGGCCATCCACCGCGCTTCCACCCTGAAGGAAGTACGCGAAGCGGACCTCGTCGTACTCGCCGCACCTATCTCCAGGGTTACGGATCTGGTCGTGGACCTCACCCCAACCGACGCCCTCATCACCGACGTCGCGAGCGCGAAGAGCGCCATCGTGCGCGCGGCAGAGGGCCAGGGACTGCGCTTCGTCGGCGGGCACCCGATGGCGGGCAGCCAGCTCTCGGGCGTTGTCAACGCACGCGCCAACCTCTTCAAGGGCTCCCGCTACTTCCTCACCCCGACTGACCAAACCGACCCCGAGGACTACCGTGAGGTCTCCGGCTTCGTCAGGGAACTGGGCGCCGTACCGACCGCCGTAGACCCGGAGAAACACGACCTCCTGATGGCCGCCCTCTCTCACCTGCCGCACCTCATGGCGGCCGCGCTCCTCAAGGTGGCCTCTGATATCTCCCCCGAGGCGCTCTCCTTCGCCGGTCCGTCTTTCAGGGACCTTACCCGTGTGGGAGCCTCGAACCCCGAGCTGTGGTCCGACATCCTGGCGGAGAACGCCCCGGCGCTCGGTGAAGCGCTGGGAGCTTTCGCAGGGGCGATGGCGCAGCTTGGGAGCGAGATCAAAGACCGCGAGGCCATGGAGAACCGCTTCAGGCAGGCCCGAGAAGCCTACGACGCCCTCGGCGGCATCCTCGTGGAGAAGGACGGCGAGAACGTCGACGTGGCTATCCCCGTCGAGAACCGCCCGGGAGTCTTCGCCGAGGTAACTACGCTTATGGGCTCGAACAACATAAACATCCTCGATCTCTACGTCCGCCACTCAAACACCGAACGCGCCGCCCTTGTCCTCACTCTGGACGCAGGGGACGCACCAGAAGCCCGCAGGTTGCTGCGCGCATCAGGCTTCAGTGCGGAGATTCAGGGGTAGACCCGCCTGGCGGGTCCTCTCGCCTACGCCCATCACGGCGGCACCGCCGCTATCCGACCGTCCGCCGTGCCAGCTCCTCGAAGAGCGCGTCGCACTCCGCCTCGAGCACGCCGCGGACAACCTCGAAGCCGCCGAAAGAGGCGAGGGAGGCAACCTCCTCGCAGGAGAGTTCGATCTGCGGCAGACCCAGCCTCTTGAGCGTGGCTATCGCGGTGCCGAGAACGACGGACGGTATACCGCTCCACAAGATCGCGCCCGAGCACATCGGACACGGCTCGGCGGTGGTGTAGAGCACCAGGCGCTGAGCTTCCACGTCAACCTGGGAATCGGCGAGGTCCAGGATCGTGGCGATCTCGCCGTGCAGGATGGGATTCCTCTGATCATCGTTGAGGCCTTCGGCCAGAATCTCGCCGTTCTCCCTGTCCGCGATGACGCACCCGAAGGGCGCATCAGGGTTCCCGTGCGCGATCTCGATGGCCCTCCTCATGTACCGCTCGTGATCCACGTCTACCTCCCGATGAGGTGCCTGAGCGCTCTTTCGAGCTCAGGATAACGATATTCGTATCCGGTCTCCTCGAGCTTCACCGGCTCGACGCGGGCGCTGGCCAGGAGCAGCTCGTCGGCCATCCCACCGAGCGCGAGGCGGGCAGCGGGGGCCGGCACAGCGAAGAAGGTCGGACGGCCCAGGACGCGTCCCAATACCCTGGTGTACTCTGCGTTGGTCGGAGGGTCTGGGGCCACGACGTTGACGGGACCGCTCAAGCTGTCGTTGTGGAGAGCGTACACTATCGCGCCGACCACGTCGTCGAGCGAGACCCACGACCAGTACTGTCTCCCCGACCCGATCCTACCTCCCCCGCCGAGCTTGAAGATCGGCAGCGTCGTCCCTAAAGCCCCACCTTCGGTACTGAGCACGATGCCGAACCTCGGATGCACGACGCGTACCCCCGCCTCACGCGCAGGTTCCGCCGCAGCCTCCCACTCCAGGCAGACTCGCGAGAGGAAGAGGTCTCCGGGCTCGCTCTCCTCGGTGAGCAACTCGTTGCCCCGATCTCCGTAGTACCCGGTCGCCGAAGCGGACACCATCACTGAGGGCGGCGCCGCAAGCCCCGCGACCCTCTCCGCAAGCAACCTTGTCCCCTTCTGCCGGCTCTCCAGAATGCGCCGCTTCTTCTCCTGCGTCCAGCGGCCCTCGGCGATGCTCTCCCCGGCGAGGTGGACCACCGCCTCAATTCCTTCCAGATCCCCCTCGATCGTACCAGCGTCAGGGTCCCACCCGACGTCTTCGCCGGAACGCGGCGAGCGCGTCAGACGAATGACCCTGTGCCCTCCCTCCTCCAGCTCCGATACCAGAGCCGACCCGATAAGCCCCGTCGCCCCACTCACCAGAACATTCATGCTCTTCCTCCAGACACCGAGCGATTCTTTTCATGGTAGCGTCCACAGCCCCACAACGCCGTGTGAACCCTCCCACGACAGAACTTGCTTGACGAAGGTACGATCTCATGTGTTACCATCCAAATGGATGGTACGTGGATGTAAAATAGATGGAGCATGGCATGAGCGAGACGGAGAAGATCACGATCAACCTGGGGCCTGTGGATCTGGGGCAGATAGATCTCCTGGTACAGGAGGGCTTTTACTCCAACCGCACCGACTTCATCCGGACGGCCATCCGCAACCAGCTGAGGACGCACGCCGAGGAGGTCAGGCAGACGGTGGCGCGCAAGACGCTCGTGCTGGGCTTGCAAAACTACAGTCGCCGCGACCTCGAGGCGGTGCGCGAGGCTGGCGAGACCCTGGAGATCAAAGTTCTCGGCCTGGCGAGCATCGGCGATGACGTAGATCCGAAGCTGGCGCTCGAGACCATAGACTCCCTCGTCGTGCTCGGCACCCTCAGGGCGAGCCCGTCCGTAAAGGCGGCGCTGAGGGACAGGATCCAATCCCCATAAAGAAAGGAACTCATGACTGTGAACGACCAGATGCAGAAAGGTATGGCTGAGGCCACGCGCCTCACGCAGCAGGGCCGTCTCGACGAGGCGACCGCAGCCATTCAACGCGCACTCGGAGGCACGTTCGTCCCTCAAAGCTCGGGCGACACGGACGAGCCGATAGAGGTGCCCTCCTGGCTCGTGAATGAGAGCCCTCAGGGTCCTGTGGGTAGCCGGCGTGCAGCCGATCTCGGCCCCGACGCGGCTGCGTGGACGACCCCTGGGCCGAACCTGCTCACCCGCGGCGTGCAACGTCCATCCGGGATGGCGGGAGGAAGGACCGCCAGCGTTCCCGAGGGAGGACGCTTCGTCGAGCGGTCGTACGCGGGCGGAGCGGGTACCCGCTCGTACAAGCTATACATCCCGAGCGGCTACACGGGGCAGGCAGTTCCCCTGATCGTCATGCTCCACGGCTGCACCCAGGACCCTGACGATTTCGCCACGGGCACAGGCATGAACCAGCTCGCCGAGGAGCACACCTTCCTCGTCGCCTATCCTGCGCAGTCAGGGAACGCCAACATGCAAAAGTGCTGGAACTGGTTTCAGTCCTCAGACCAGCAACGTGGTCGGGGCGAACCTTCTATCATCGCGGGGATCACGAGCCAGATAGTCGACGAGTACAACGTTGAAGAAGACTGCGTTTACGTGGCGGGCATGTCGGCGGGAGGGGCGATGGCCGCGATCATGGGCGCTACCTACCCGGACCTCTATGCGGCTGTCGGCGTCCACTCAGGCCTCGCCCCGGGGGCCGCCCACGATATGTCCTCCGCGTTCACCGCGATGCGTCAGGGCGGACCGGTCGTCGCACGCTCCGGTGCAGGTCGGCGGGAGATCGTGCCCACGATAATATTTCACGGGGATCGCGACACGACCGTCCACCCGCGCAACGGGGAGCGTCTGCTCGCCCACCTTGGAACCGCCGATGGACGCAACGGCACCTCAGCGCGGGTAAAGACGCGCCGCGGTCGGGCGCCCGGCGGTCACGAGTACACCAGGTTCACCTACCACGACGCGGAAGGTCGGGCGCTCGTCGAGCGGTGGAGCGTACACGGGCTCGGCCACGCCTGGTCGGGCGGGAGCTATCCCGGCTCGTACACGGATCCCAAAGGCCCAGACGCCTCTGCCGAGATGGTGCGCTTCTTCGAGAAGCACCGTAGGTAGCCCGACCAGGAGATGTACGAACGCAGGCCCCTACGCTCGCCGCCGATATCCTTGCGGTGGGCGTGGGGCTGGCTATATCTCTCTACCTGGGTACTCTGACCTCGCACTTCGTAAAGTGGTCAAGGCCCTTGTCGAAGACGACCTCGTCGTGGCGGCCTGGGCCGCAGGCGATCTCGTCTCTCATCCCGTCGTTGGCCTCGATGCGGTCGTCTCCGGTACCGCCGTTCAACGAGTCGTTACCGGAATTGCCGGCGACGACATCGTCGCCGTCGGAGCCGTGGACCGTGTCGTCACCCATGCCGCCCAGCAACCTGTCCCAGCCGCCATCGCCGTTCAGGAGGTCATCGCCGTCGTTGCCGCGCACCAGGTCGCCCCCCTTCAGGCTGTAGATGGCGTCGTGCCTGGGGCTGCCGTACATGGTGTCGGCGCGGTCGCTGCCGGTGCACGTGCCGCCGTCGCAGGCAAGCGTGGCCGCGAGGACGACCCCCGCCGCAACCAGCAGTATCGTCACCGTGATCGCCAAGAACAGAACCAGTCTCCTCACGTCAATCCCTTCTCCCCACGAGGTTGTTTATACGGCCCGGACACCGCGCAGAATACCTCTCGCGGCGTGCCGGCGCACCTCCCTGGGGAGAAGTTTAGAGACCGACCGTTCTATGATGGGTTCTCGCTCCTGGTGCGGAGCTCGCCATTAGGGGCCCTGCTCGGGGCTTTCAGACTGCGCTGCTCACCTTCGGTATTCGAGCCGTCCTCGGAGGCTAGGCCTGCGCCCCCGGCGAGGGCGCCGATGGTCCCCGCGAGGTCCTGTATCTCGGAGGGGACGACGAAGAGCTTGCTCGCCGGTCCCTTCGCCATCTCGGGGAGGGCCTTCAGGTAGAGATAACGAAGCGACTCGGGTGAAAGGTCCGAGCTCTCCAGGCGCTCGAAGAGCTTGCCCGTCATCTCGATCTGGGCCGCCTGGACGTTGCGGTACGCTTCCGCTTCGCCCTCGGCGCGCAGGACGGCGGCCCGCTGCTCGCCCTCGGCGCGCAGGATGGCGGATTCCTTCTCGCCCTCGGCTTTCAGGATCGCGGATCGCTTGTCGCCTTCTGCGGTCAGGATCGAGGCGCGGCGGGTCCGCTCCGCCTGCATCTGCTTCTCCATCGCCTGCTGGATGTCTCTCGGGGGGATGATCTCCTTCAGCTCCACCCTCGTCACCCTGATGCCCCACTTCTCCGTCACCTCGTCGAGGACCGTGCGGAGCTTGGCGTTGATCTCGTCGCGGGAGGTCAGGGTCTTGTCGAGGATGAGGTTGCCTATAACGTTGCGCAAGGTCGTCTGGGTGATCTGCTCCAGCGCCAGGTGGAAGTTGGCGACCTCGTACTCCGCAGCCCGCGCGTCGACGACCTGGTAGTAGACGACGGTCGAGATCTGCATCCCTACGTTGTCGTTGGTGATGACCGCCTGCGGCTGGAAGGCCACGACCTGCTCCCTCAAATCCGTCTTGGGTAACATGCGGTCAACGACCGGGACAACCAGGGCCAGGCCGCTCTCGGCCGTGCGGTGGTAGCGCCCGAGACGCTGCACTATGGCGACCCGGCTCTGGGGGATGATCCTGATGCTCCTCGCGGCCACCAGAAATACCACCACCGCCAGTACCGCCAACACTATAAGTCCGCTCACGACTTGTCCTCCTTCGTCTCCATGGTATCCACCAGGGCGGTAAGCCCGTCGGTGTCGAGCACCCTCACCCTGGTGCCGGACTCTATCTTCTCGTCGGGACGGAGGGCGCGGGCGGTCCAGAACTCACCGCTTCCCACACGAACCATCCCCTTGCCCCCGGCCTCGATCTCCTCCGTCACGACCGCGCTCTCGCCCGTGATCCCACGGTGTCCAAGATACCCTTCCCCGCCCCTCAGCGAGAGCCGGTTCAGGAAGGCGGGGCGCAGGATCACCATGCTGAGAACAGAAGCCAGGAGAAAGCCCACGGCCTGCGCCGCGATGCCGAGCCCGAGCACCGCAGCCACGAGCCCGACGACGGCGCCTAAAGAGAAGAAGAGCAGGAAGAACGAGACGGTGAGAAGCTCTCCGACGAAGGCAAGAGCCGCCAGCGCAGCCCAGAAAATGATTTCCCAATCCAAATCTCTTATCTCCTGAGGTAAGTTTACACCACCGTCAGCGGCGCGGAACTCGCCCGTCCTCCGCCGGCTGCGCCTGCAGGAGCCTCGCGGTGCAAAGCACGCTATCCTGATGTTTCACAGACGAGAGGAGTCAGCGTGACCATCGAATCGGACAGGGATCTCGCCGGGCTGCGCAGGGCCGGGAGGGTTGTGGCGCTCGCGCTGCGGGAGATGAAGAGGGCACTGGAGCCAGGCATGATGACGGCCGAGCTTGACGCCGTAGGCGCCGCGGTCTTCGAGCGGCAGGGGGCGCACTCGGCGCCGCGGATAGTGTACGGGTTCCCCGGCATCAACCTCATCAGCGTCAACGACGAGGCCGTGCACGGGATCCCCGGGAGCCGGGTCATAGAGGCGGGGGACCTCGTCAAAATCGACGTGACCGCAGAGGTCGGAGGGTACGTCGCCGACGCCGCCGTCACGGTCGCCCTGCCACCGGGACCGCCTGTGCATGAGGAGTTGAGGGAGTGCGCCGAGCTGGCGTTCGCGCGGGCCGCCTCCGTCGCGCGGGCCGGACGCCCGGTAAACAAGATCGGGCACGCCGTCGAGACCGCCGTGCGCAGGCGGGGTTTCTCGGTCCTCCCAGGGCTGAGCGGCCACGGGGTCGGGAGAACCATCCACGAGCCTCCCACCATACCCAACTACTTCGACCGGCGGTTGAATAGGCCGCTTACGGAGGGTCTCGTAATAACCATCGAGCCGATCATAGCCGCAGGCTCGGACAGGACCGTCGAGAGCCGGGATGGCTGGACCATCAGGACAGCAGACGGCAGCCCTGTGGCGCACCACGAGCACACCCTCGTCATTACCAGGGGCAGTCCCATCGTGCTCACGGCTGCGTGATCCGAGAGGAGACCATGAGCCCGACACGCGTAGTCCTCGACTGCGACACCGCCAACGAGGTGGACGATCAGTTCGCCATCGCCCACGCGCTCGGGGTGGGTACGCTCGAGGTGGGGGGTGTGATCTCCGTGCACAACACGACCGCCCACGGCCCTGGCTCGTGCGACATGTATCAGGAGGAGGCCGAGAGGGTCGTCGCCCTGTGCGGGAGCGACGTACCGTGCCTCCCTGGCGCGGAGCGCCCGATGGAGAGCCGCGAGGAGCTGGTGCCGAGCGCTGGCCTCGAGTTCCTCATCGAAGAAGCGCGCCTGGGACCGCTGACCATCATCGCCACAGGACCGGCGACGGACGTCGCCTCGCTGGTTCTCGCGGCGCCTGAGTTGCGACAGAACGTGCGCGTCGTCTGGCTCGGGGGGTTCGGGGACGAAGCCAGCTACAGAAGCTGGCAGAACAGGATGGGAGAGCTCAACGGCAGGGCTGATATCGCGGCCTGGCGTACGTTGCTGGAAGAACCCGTAGATCTCCTGCACGTCCCAACATGGCCAGCGCCAGCGAAGATACTCGTAGATCCTGCCTCCTTCGCAGAGGAGTTGCGGACGATAGGACGCCCCATCGCCTCGTACCTGGCCGAGATCCTGGAGCTCTGGACCTCCGAGTACGGCACAGACGGCAAGAAGGAACTCTGGGACCTGGCCTGCGTCGCCGCCGTCGCCGAGCCCGAGGCTGTAACCGTCGAACCGCTCGCGGTCCCTACCCTCGACGCGGCGGGCGCACACGACTTCACACAAACAGGGCGGGAGGTGGAGATGGTCTCTGACCTGGACGAGCGAAGAGTACTCGCGAGCCTCATGGAGGCCCTCGCACGCCACCCGGGCGGCCAGAGGCCTGACGCAGCAAAAAGCTGAAACCCGATACCTACGTCATCGCATCGGCGATTATGCGGCTATGGTCGAAAGCGAGCTCGACGCTGTCGGGGTCGAGGACATCGACCTCTGAGGCGTCGGAGGCGGCCTGCATCTGACCGCCCAGGACGCGGGCCAGGAAGGCGACGCTGACGTTGTGGCCGCGCGGGTCGCGGTCGGGTTCTGAGTAGACGCCGACGAGGCGTGAGATCTCGACGGCGAGGCCCGTCTCCTCCGCGGCCTCGCGCACGGCGGCCTCCTTCACCGTCTCCCCCACCTCGACGAAGCCTCCCGGCAGCGCCCACTGCCCCTCGAAGGGTTCGCTGCCACGGCGAACCAGAACTACCCCGTTCTCGGAGGGGATCACCACGTCGACCATCAGCTTCGGCGTCTCGGGTCCTGCCAACGTCTTACCTCCTACGTGTGTTAGGAATGTGTCTGGCCCATGGATGCCTGGGGGTATTTACCCTCAAGGCCGAGAACGTCCCCCCTGCCTAAAGTTCTCTCGGACTTCTGGCAAGGTCCGTTTATAACGGGGCTCATAGTCAGCCAGCCGTGAGATTCCTCCGGGACGTGACCGAGGCCGAAGGTGTGGCCACGCTCGTGGGTCAGGACGCTCTGCAAGTCCCACCCGCGCTTGCATGAGCGGGCCCGTGGTCTCGTGGTCCACCTGAAGTCCCTACGGTTGATCTTGACGTCCGAGCTTCCGACCTCGTCGTAGCCGGAGGGGTTGATCTTATAGTAGGTACACGTCTTCGCGAGCGCCTTCGGGAGGTCTCCGAAAGAGACCACGCTCTCGCCGTCGCTCTCGAGGCAGGAGTCGTCCCCGACGTTGGCGACCCCGCTCGTGTTCCCGTCGTAGATTAGTTCCGCCGGCACCTGGTCCCCGAGGTGGCAGGGGTTCCTCGTCCTGACGACGTTGGCCCCGGCCCTGCGCACGGCCCTCACGGCCTGAACGTGCTTGAGCTCGCGTGGCGTGGTGGATATGTTGAAGCGGTAGTGGAGCTCTGAGGTCACCCGAAAGCTATCGTCCTTGTAGGCGGGGTCCGAGCACGGGTCCGGTCCGCTGACCGAGCGCGCCTCGGCGGTGGCCTCCTGCGAATCGTCCCCGACGTGATCCAACTCCACAGTACCGTCCGCGCGACGGGCGACGTCCAGCTCCTGCGAGCCGGAAGGCGTCAACACCTCGGCGTAGACGCCTTTGCCAGGAGGCGGAACCACGCTCTTCACCGCGCCGTCCACGATCTGCCTCCCCTCGATGGGGCATCGCTCCGGCGCCACTACCTCTGGCAGATCGGTGGCATCTATCTCGGGCTTACCCGGCTCGCAGGCATCGAGCACCCGCGCACCCGGCTGCGCCGACGACTCTTGGATGGACATCCCTGTGGCAGAGATAGAGAGCACGAGAACCACGGCTAAAACGGCCAACAGCTTCAAGAAGCCCCCTCTATCCTTCTTCATCTATCACGCCGGGGTACACCTCATGTGGTGACGCACCCCGTCCGAAGCCATACATTATGTTGGTTCGCAACGCCAGAGGCAACTATACGGTTAGAGTCTCGCATACCTCCTGATGCATCTGCCCACACGATGATGGTTTCGTTCTCGAACGCCTGGCATCGGGTATGCTTGTCGGGTGGCAGGCAGGCTGACGTGAAGATACTGTGTATCAGCGACAGGGTGGAGTCGATGCTCCACGGTCCGAACCTGAATTCCTACGCCAGAGGGGTCGATGCGGTGATCTCCTGCGGAGATCTGCCTTTCGATTACCTGGAGTACATCGTCACCTTTTTAGGCGTCCCCGTCTACTACGTGCTAGGCAACCACGACCCAGACGCTGAAGGCCCTGAGTATCCCGGTGGCTGCACGCCGCTCGACGGGAGGGTCGTTGAAGTAGAGGGCGGCGGGCCCGTACTCGCCGGGCTCTCGGGGTCCCCCCTCTACTCGGGTGGTCCCAACCAGTACACCGAGGGCCAGATGCGCCGCCGCGCGCGGGCGCTCTCGCTCAGGATCCGCTGCCGGAGCCTCATCGGGCGTCCCGGGCCCGGGATCTTCGTGACCCACTCCCCGCCCTTCGGCCTCGGGGATGCGGAGGACGTGGCGCACGTCGGCTTCGAGTCCTTCGTCGGCCTCATCGAGCGCTACGAGCCTCCCCTGTGGCTGCACGGGCACGTGCACCTCTACGGGCCGGATCAGGAGCGGGTCATACAGAAGGGAGCGACAAAGATCGTCAACGTCTACGGCCACAGAATCCTCGACGTGTAACTTTTCCCTGCTCTGTGCCCTTGTTGGCGGGGCCGGGGGACTGTAGATTGGTCCTCTAGTGAGGTATATGGATCCCCACGAACAGTCCGAGAGAGACTTTTCACGCGCCCGCAGGAGGGCTTTTCTGCGGCGAATAGGCGCGTATTTGCGAAGAGACCCTGGCTCCAACCAGTTGCTCTCCTTCGACGAGGTCAAAGACGCCCTCGGGGCCGTCTCGCAGGTCTACCTCGGGATGCGCGAGGTGCCCGTCAACAAGATCGTCGGCAGCGTCGGACGCCACAGGGACTTCGATCGGGCCTTCCTACCTTCGAAGCCCGACCTCGGCACCCGCTGGAGAAGAATAGACGAGATCATGAACAGGGCCGAAGAGTTGCCCCCCGTGAGCCTGTACAAGATCGGGGACGCCTACTTCGTCCAGGACGGCAACCACCGCGTCTCAGTGGCACGCCAGCAGGGCGTCGAGATGATCGACGCCGAGGTCATAGAGCTTCGCAGCAGGGTGCCCGTAGACTCGGCGTTGACGGCGCGCGACCTGCTCCACAAGTTCGAGCACCGCCATCTTCTGGAGCGTCTGCCCATCGACCGCGTGCTCCCCGAGATCGAGGTGCAGTTCTCCAACGTCGCCGACTACAGGAGGCTCGCAACCTACGTCGAGGCGCACGGCTTCAGGGTCTCCCAGCTCTGGAAGCGCTACGTCTCACCTGAGGAGGTCCTCAGGGACTGGTACGAATACAGCTACCGTCCGATAGCCGAGATGATCAGGGAGGAGCGCATCCTCGACGCCTTCCCCGACCGCACCGAGCTCGACCTGTACCTCTGGATCGTCTACCACCGCGAGCGTCTGGTGCTGGAGACGCGCGACGAGAAGATCTCTCCCGAGGCCGCCAAGGACGACATTTTGAAGAACGTTCCCCGCCGTCGCCGCCCCTGAAAACCCGCCATGACCCTCTGGGCCGGCCTTATAATCCTCGTCGTGATCGTGGATCTCAGCGAAGGGGTAAGCACGGCGAAGGGAGCAGTATGGACACTTCCTCTAACGGGCCGTCCCGGCAGCCCGAGACGTATGGCAGGAGAAGACGCAGGTGGCCCTTCGTGGTAGGGGGCCTCGTGGCGCTCGGTCTCGTCGGCCTGGCAGTCGCGGCGATAGTTCTGATCCTGGCCGTGGACAGCCCGACGGCCCCGACCGTCTACGACGAGGAGTACGTCTCGGGCGACGGATCGGACAAGATAGTCGCCGTGCCCCTAGAGGGTGAGATCACCTCCTCCGACGACACCCTGGGCGGGACGCAGCCGACCGCCACACCGGAAGGACTGGCAGACGCCCTGCGCCAGGCCGCAGACGACGCGAGCGTCGCCGCCGTGGTGCTCGAGGTCAATTCGCCCGGCGGCGGGGTAACGGCTAGCGACGAGATGCACCAGAGCATCCTGGATTTCAAGAAGAACACGGGCAAGCCTGTCGTCGTCTCCATGGAAGACACGGCGGCCTCCGGCGGCTACTACGTCTCTACCGCTGCCGACCGCATCGTCGCCAACGAGACGACCCTCACGGGCTCTTTGGGCGTCATCTTCGAGCTGAACAACTTCGCCGAGGCAGCACACAAGTACGGCATAAAGCAGGTGGTCATAAAGAGCGGCAAGTACAAAGACATGGGCAACGCCTTCAGGGAGATGAAGCCTGAGGAGCGTGAGATCCTCCAGTCGGTAGTGGACGAGTCGTACTCGCGGTTCGTCGAGGTTATCTCCGCGGGCCGCCACATCCCCAAGGACCGGGTGCGTGAGATCGCCGACGGCCGCGTCTACTCGGGGAGTCAGGCGAAAGAGCTCGGTCTCGTTGACTCCTTCGGGGGTCTCGACGAGGCCGCAGCCATCGCGGGCAAACTGGCCCACACCAGCGACACGACCGTAGTCCGCTACGTGCAGGAGCCCACGCTGATCGAGACCCTCACGGAGCGTCTCGCCCCGCAGGAGCCGCAGGCCGAGCAGATCATGGACGCAGCCGGCCTGAACCTGGAGCCCAAACCCTACTATCTCTACCGGCCCTGAGCCCCGCTCTACTATCGGACGACAAGAGGGAGGTCCCGTATCAGGGACCTCCCTCAGTTCTTTCGTCCTGTACTTCTCTTAGTGCAACCTGTAGCGCTTGGCGCCGTAGTAACCCTTTATGTACTTCATCTTGCTCTCGACGACCTTGCCGAAATAGCTCGAGGCGTGGACGACGTTGCCGTTACCCGAGTAGATCGCGACGTGGGTGATGCCGCCGCCCGATCCGTTCTCTTTGAAGAAGATCTCATCGCCGAGCCTGATGCGCGACTTCGCAACCTTCCTGGAGTGGTCGTACCTCCACTGCCCGCCCTCGGTCATGGGCAGGGTGTAGCCGAAACGCTTGTAGGTCTTCTTGGTCTCGCACGTGCAGCTCATCCGCCGCCTGGTGCAGGCGCCCCACCTGTACCTGACGCCCAACCACCTCTTCGCCACCCTGACTACATCGCGGCCCGTCGGGTTGCTTAACGAACTGGTCGAGTAGGTCGTATCCCCACTTCTGGAAGTACTCCCCCCTCCGGACTTCTCGCCGGGGGGGGCAGTTACGTCGCCGCGGACTACCGCAACAGCATCGGCGACCACGTTTCCCGAAGAATCCCCCGCGACCTGGATGGAGCGCTCCCCCTTCTTCATCGCGTAGGTGCCCAGCTTTATCCATATGCCGCCATCCCTACTCTGGTCGACCCGGGTCCACCGCGTACCGGAGGCCGTACCTATGCCGAAGCGGGCCACGTCGCTGTTGCCACGGAAAGAGGGCCACCAGGCGTAGACGGTGTAGTCGTTGCTGGTGGGGATCCTGACCTCGAACCGCGCAGGCCTCACCCCCGAGCCAGGGTCGGCGTAAACGTAGTCGTCGCCATGGCTCACCTGGCCCACTCCCGCTCCCTGGGCTTCGCGCCTCTCCTTCCAGCCCGGCGCGCTGAAACGCGCCTTATTTATGTTGTCGACGACCTGCGAGTAATCAGGGAGGCGCTCTTCCTCCGCTATGTCAGCCTGGGCGGCGATCACTGCCGGTGAGTCTTCTCCCATGATGGAGCCCTGCGAGATAACGTCAACAGGCT
>CADDZK010000014.1 GCA_902812425.1 Actinomycetota bacterium | reverse complement strand
CCCCCGCCGAGCGGCTCGCGAGCTGCCTCGTGGCGTCCGGGGAACGGTCTACGATGGGGGCGATCTCCTCGAAGGGCACGGAGAACATGTCGTGCAGCACGAACGCGAGCCGCTCGGCGGGGGTGAGCGTTTCGAGGACCACGAGCAGCGCGAGGCCGACCGAGTCGGCTAGCAGCGTCTCGCGCTCGGGGTCGATCCCGCCCTGGCGTCCCGCCACCGGGTCGGGAATACGCGCGCCAAGGGGCTCCTCACGCCTCGAGCGGCGCGAGCGCAGCATGTCCAGGCACACCCGCGCTACGACCGTAGTCAGCCATCCCTTGAGGTTTTCGACGCCGCTGGTGTCTGAGCGGCTGAGCCGTAGCCAGACCTCCTGGACGGCGTCGTCCGCCTCGCTAGGCGAGCCGAGCATCCGGTAGGCCACAGCCCGCAGGTGGGTGCGACTCTCCTCGAACTGCCCAGCCAGAAAGTCGTGTTCATCCATCGGTCACATTCTCCCGTCGCGTTACGTCATTGTAGTAGTGACGAACGAAACACGGCCGACGTGACGACGCGTTCGGCTTCTTGTTACGAGAAGCCATGAGGTTAGGAGGAGCCATGACATCACCCATCCTGGTTACCGGCGGCACAGGTACGCTCGGACGCCTCGTCGTCCGGCGCCTGCGGGAAGGCGGTTGTGATGTACGGGTGCTCAGCCGGCGCAGCCACGAGGCAGAGGACGGCATCGAGTTCGTCACCGGCGACCTGGCGACCGGCGAGGGGATCGAAGCCGCGGTGGACGGGGCCGAAACCATCGTGCACTGCGCCGGCGGCCCCAAGGGTGACGAGGACAAGGCCGGAAACCTGGTACGGGCGGCATCACGGGCTGCGCATCTCGTGTACATCTCGGTCGTCGGCGCCGACCGCATCCCCGTGGTGAGCCGGGTCGACCGCGCCATGTTCGGCTACTTTGAGTCCAAGCTGGCCGCGGAACAGATCGTGGCCGACTCCGGACTGCCGTTCACGACGCTACGTGCCACGCAGTTTCACGACCTGATCCTGACGGTGGCACAGCAGATGGCAAGACTGCCCGTGATACCGGCTCCGGCTGGCTTCCGGGTCCAGCCCGTCGACGCCGCCGAGGTGGCGGCCCGACTCGTCGAGCTCACGCTCGGAGAGCCTGCCGGGCTGGTGCCGGACATGGGTGGTCCGCGGGTGTACGGCGCGGACGAGCTGCTCCGCGGGTACCTTCGGGCCACTCAGCGGCGCCGGCCGATCGTGCCTGTCTGGTTGCCTGGCAGGGCCGCCCGCGTGTTCCGGGCCGGTGCCAACCTGGCTCCTGAGCAGGCCGTGGGGCACCGCAGCTGGGAGGAGTTCCTAGCGGACCGGGTGAGCCGGCGGTAACGGCGCAGCCGGTGTACCAGAGCAAGAAAACATGCGCACCAGGATTTACTCGGCACGAGACCGCGACGGCTACGACGCCGGCGCGACTGACCACCCCGGCGCCAGAACCACCCGATGGCCAGAGAGCAAGCCCTCGAACGGTGCGGACGTCCTTCGGGTAGTATCAGTCCCATGGACGAACGAGAACTGCTGACGCTGGAGAGCGCGGTCACGGCCATAGAGGAGGCGGCCTCCGCCGTGGCCCGCGAGGTCGAGCGCGACAGGCTGCGCGAGAGTTCCCTCGCCCGCCTCTCGACGGTCGAGGCCGAGCTGAACAGGAGCCGGCTCGCGCTGGAGAAGATCATCAGGGAAGAGACAGCTTAAAGGCTTCAGGCCACAGGTATCAGGTTTCAGGAAGAACCTGCGGCGATGCTTGCGCTCCGTAGGCGACGTTGCTCAACGCATTACCTGACGGCTGATACCTAATTCGCACATCCGCCGGTGCTGACGGGGACAGTGCGGTCAGCTGCGTCCCTGAGGTCGCGGCGGACTATTCTGGAGGGGACCCCGTAGCCGGCGTTGTCCGAGTCGGTGCGGCTGGCGAAGATCGTGGAGACGACCCTGCCGTCCTCGTTGACGGCGGGACCGCCCGAGTTGCCCGGTCTGACGTAGACGCGGAAGCTGGTGACGGTGCGCTCCACGGGGCCGCGATTGTAGGCGTCGCTCGAGATCACGGGCCGCGTCGTCCCCGTGCGGGCAGGCTCGATGTCGAGCGGGCCATTCTCCGGGAAGCCTATCACCGCCGTTGCCCCGCCCGGCCGGGGGGCCGCCAGACGCAGCGGGGTCAGGCCGAGGCCGTTTACGCGCAGGACGGCTATGTCGTTCTTCTCGTCGAAGCCGACGACCTCGGCGGGCAGGCGCCGACCCGCTCCCCCGACCTGCACCCGCGTCGCCGTCTCTCCTGCGACGACGTGGGCGTTGGTGACTATGAGGTCGCGGCCCGCGACCCAGCCCGAGCCCTCGACGCCGTAGCCGCAGGCTATGCCAGTAACCCGTAGCGTGCTCGCGCTCGCCGCCCGTACGTCCGGGTCCCTGACGATGCTTCCCTCCGGGGCTGCTACGTCGGGTTCCGGACCCTGGATGCGGGGCAGCGGCTCGAAGTTGGCGACGGCCCGCGTGAGGAGCTCGGAGGGCATCCTTTTGTTAAGGGCCTGCAGTATCTTCGAGTCCTGCACGGCAGGGTGCAGCACGGCGAGGGGCGACTGGAGGGCGAAGACGCCGACGGCCCACACGAGCACGAGCGAGAGGGCGAGCCCGAGTGCAGCCCCGCCGAGACCGTCGAGCGCTTCGGAGGCAGGGCTCGAGAGACGGTTCCTGATCGAACCTCCTACAGTACGGGCGACGACCTCCCCGAGGACGGCGAAGGCGAGGATGCTCCCCAGCGTTATCCCCGCTCCGTAGATCGGGTTCCCGTTGTCAGGCATAAGGGACGGTGCGATCCTCGATCCTACGGACGCCCCGATAACCACGCCGACGAGCGAGAAGACGCCGGCAAGGAAGCCCGTCCTGGCGCCGCGCAGCACGGACAGGAACAGGAAGACGACTATGATCAGGTCGATGCCATCCATACGTAGATTCTACATTGTTGGCACGCCGCTTCGCGGCTCGTCAGCTTCTCAGCCAGATGATAGGCCTCGTCTGAGTATCGGGAGGCTCTCACGCGACTGAGCGGCGCACCGAGCGGACGAAGCTGACTCGCTGAAAGCCGTCGAAGACGGCGGGCTGAAAGTCCCCGCAGGGGACGTGCTGACAAGCGCAGGCCGTGAGGCCGGAGCGTGCTCGACCAATGCCGGTATAATCGGCGGACTATGAGAGCTAGACAGTTCATACCCGAAGTGCAGCGGGTGCTCGAAGAGAGAGGCGAGCCGACCTACCGTCTCGGGCAGGCATACGCCGCCCTGACCGGCTCCCTCGTGCGCGACTGGGAGGAGGCCACGAGCCTTCCGCAGGGCCTGCGCCGGACGCTCAACCTGGAGGCTCCCGCCGCGGTGCTTGACCTGCGTCGCACCTGGCGGGCGACGGACGGGACGAGAAAGTACCTCTTCTATACCCACGACGGGCACGCCATAGAGACGGTCATGATCCCCGAGAAGGGCCGACACACCGTCTGCATCTCGACCCAGGTCGGGTGTCCGATGGGCTGCAAATTCTGCGCCACGGGGTTGCTGGGCATCAAGCGCAACCTCAATGCGCGCGAGATCGCAGAGCAGGTCTTCGTCGCCGCGAGGGATATAGCTCCCGAACGAGTATCCAACGTCGTGGTCATGGGGATGGGCGAGCCGATGCTCAACTACAACGAGACGCTCGGGGCGCTCAAGGTCCTGAACGACCCTGACGGTTTCGGCCTCGCGGCGAGGCACATCGCCCTCTCGACGAGCGGACTCGTGGACAAGATCCGGCGCTTCGCAGACGAACCCGAGCAGTTCCACCTGGCGATCTCACTGCACACCCCCTTCGAGGACGAGCGGCGTGAGCTCATGCCCGTCGCGGCCCGCCACACCATCCCCGAGCTGATGGAAGCGGCCCGCTACTTCGTTACGCGGACGCGCCGCAAGCTCTTCTTCGAGTACACCCTGCTCGCCGGGGTGAACGACCAGCCGCGCCACGTCGAGGCGCTCGCGGAGCTACTCGACCACCCGCTCTACCACCTGAACTTGCTCCGCTTCAACTGGACGGACACGGGCTTCTCGGCCACCTCCAAACGCGACGCGAGGGAGTTCCTGCGCTACGCGAGGGAGCTCGGCCTCTCTGCGACGCTGAGACCGAGCCGCGGCCAGGACATAGACGCCGCCTGCGGCCAGCTCGCCGCGAAGGATCTGCGCGGCAGGCCCCAGGGAATGGCGCAGCCGGTCGCGATCACCTTGGGTGAGTAGTTAACCGAACGAAGGGAGCACCGTGAGACCCTCGTCCGTCGTTCGTGTCCCCGGCTTCGGCACGCCTCGTAGGGTTTGGGCCGCGCTCGTACATTCGGCGATGAGGGCCGCGCTTGGGGCGGCCTGGGCCTCCCTCCGTGGCGCTTTCCTGGTTTTTGTGAGGTCTCCGTCGTCTCGTTCGTGCCAGTGGGGTTCTTGATGCTCCTCGGGGACTACGGTACGTGGATCGGGGTCTGCGGCCGGCTCGCGAGGGCGGAGAGCCGTAGCACGGTGGGGTAGAGGGCTTGAAGGACGAACCCGCAGAGAGGCTCGACCCGCGGGCGAAGGTCTTGTGGAGGATCACGGGTCTTCTCAAGCTGCTGCCGCTCCTGGTCGGGGCCGGCCTCGCCGGCTGGGCGCTGGTGCGGTTCGGCGGCGTGTCCTTCCTGGTCGGGGTTATGCCTGCGCTCGCTGTCGTTGCGCTGGGTGGTGTCGTGGTCGGGATGGCGCCGGGCTTGCGGTGGAGGAGATGGCGGTATGAGATCCGGCCCGAGGAGGTGGATCTGCAGCGTGGGATCTTCTGGGTGAGCAGGACGCTCGTGCCGCTGGCACGCATCCAGCACGTCGACACCAGGCAGGGGCCTTTGCAGCGCCGGTTCGGGCTCTCGACCGTCGTCTTTCACACCGCTGCCGGACCGAACCAGATCCCCGAGCTATCCACCCCCGTCGCCGCCGAGGTGCGGGACCGCATCGCCGAGCTGGCGAAGGATCAGGATGAACTCTGAGAAGCACCTCCACCCTGTCGCGATGCTGATCGGTGCGATAAAGACCGTCAGGCGCTGGGTGAGCGCGCTCGTCTTCCCAGGCATAGCCTTTCTGGTGAGCCAGGGCTTCAGCGTGTGGACCATAACCCTCTTCGTGCTCGGTATCGTCTTCGTGGCCGCGCTCGCGGGGCTCTGGGGGTTCCTCTCCTGGCGGGCGACCACTTACGTCGTCACCGGCGACGCCTTCCGGTTGCGCCAGGGGGTCTTCCAGAAGAGAGAGCGGACGATACCGCTCGAGCACGTCCAGTCGGTGGATACGGTGCAACGGGTCATCCAGCGCGTCTTCGGCGTCGTCGAGGTGAGGATCGAGACGGCGGGTGGCGGTGCGAGCGAGCCCGACGCCTCGCTCTCCGCGCTCAGCCGTGAGGCGGCTGAGACGCTGCGGCGCCGGATCGAAGGTTCCAGCAGGGAGGCCACAGGCCCGACGGTCCTCAGGCGGCTCTCGGTACGGGAGTTGCTCGTCGCGGGGGCCACGAGCGGCCAGATCGGGGTCGCACTCTCGCTGGTCGCCGTCGGATCCCAGTTCGTCGACAACTTCTTCTCCGAAGAGTTCATCCGGCGTCTGGTCGAGACCTTCGCCCCGAACTGGCTGATGGTGGTCCTGATCGTGGTTCCTGCGGGGGCGCTCCTTGCCTGGCTCCTGGCGATAGCAGGCACGATCCTCGCCTACGCTGGTTTCACGCTCTCTCGGGAGGGGGACTTCCTGTACATCAAGCGCGGGCTCATCGAGCGCCGTGAGGCGACCATACCGCTCTCCCGCATACAGGCTGTCAGGATCTCCGAGGGCGTTCTCCGCCAGCCTTTCGGCCTCGCCTCCCTGCGTGTCGAGAGCGCCGGCTACGGCGAGGATTCGGGTGTCTCCACGACTCTATTTCCCCTTCTGCCTCGCGACGAGGCGCAGAATTTACTGGCCGCTGCAGCCCCCGAGTTCGCCTTAGATCCAACCTTGAACCCGCTCCCTCGCCGCGCCCTCAGACGCTATGTGGTTCGGTCCATCATCCCCGCTCTGTTCTTCGCTGCCGCCGCTGCGCTGGTCTCCTACCTCATCTTCGGAGCCGCTCTGGGACTCGTCGCGCTGCTCCTGATACTGCCGGCGGCGGTGTACGGGTGGCTCCGCTACAGGGCCGCGGGCTGGGTGTTCGAGGAGGACCGCCTGGTGGTGCGCAACCGTAGCCTCGGTCGCAAGACCACGATAGCACCGCGGCGGCGCCTCCAGTCGCGCGTTGTGGTAAGAAGTCCCTTCCAGCGACGCTTGCGGCTCGCGACATTCCTCGCCAGGGTCGCCTCCGGTTCCGGAGGGTCTAGCTTGCGGGTCATCGATATAGAAGCTGAGGCCGTAGGGACGCTTGCGGAGAACCTGGGACCCGGGGTACGCCTTGAAGGAGCGTGAGGACATCGTCTCGCCGAAAGGCCCACAAAGGCTCCCTGAGAACCGGCGCTCCGGGGAGGTCCTCAACCGGGCGGATAAGCGTCGCAGGCCATTCGCCGCAAATAGCGACGAAGTTCGGGTATTCCGGCGTTACAAAAGGGTAAAAATAATACTTTATAAGCCTGTTTCGAAGCTTCAACCTACTTTATCATCGCTCCAGCGAGACAAACGGGAGAATATGCATGAGAAAACTTGGCGAGTTGGGGGCAGTGGATCGGTGGCGACGGGGTGGCGCGCGTTACCTGCTTGCAATAACCTTTGCGATGGTGCTGGGTCTGGCGGTAGCTGTGCCTGTATTCGCCGCCGACGATGGCGGTCAGTACCATACCAGCGTGGTCGGTGGAGACCCTGTACCTAACGGCAAGTATCCCTTTATGGTCTCCTTGCAGGCGAACACGAGCGGAGCTCCTCCGAGCAAAGAGCATTTCTGTGGTGCCACCCTCATCGACCCCGACAGCGTGCTGACGGCTGCGCATTGCGCCGACTACATAGGCGCCGCCACGATCCCCGGTGTCTCCGTGTCCTACCGCGACGTGCGGATCGTGGTCGGACTGACCAAGCTCGACAGCCCGCAGGGAAAGGTGCGCCACATACAGAGCCTCACGGACGTCCATATTCACCCGCGCTACAACCGCAGGACGAACGCCTTCGACGCCGCGGTGATCGATCTGAACCGTCCCGTACAGGGCATCGCACCCATAGAACTCGCCCCCGCGGCTTCCAAAGACAGACTCGAAAGGCCGGGGAAGCTGGCGAGGATCGCCGGTTGGGGCACCACGAAGCCCGTCGGTCCCTCCGAGCAGAACCGGGACGACCTGTCGAACCGCCTGCGCGAGGCCACGCCGCCGCTCGTCTCCGACCGCGAGTGCGATCGGGCCTATAACGGGGATATCCAGCGTGCTGTCCAGGTCTGCGCTGGCCGGCGGGGGGAGGACACCTGCCAGGGTGATTCAGGCGGACCCCTGTGGGTTACGACGGAGGCGGGACGCCGCCAGATCGGGATCACCAGCTTCGGCATCGGGTGCGGGACGGCCCGCTACCCCGGTGTCTACGCCGAAGTGAACGCGCCGGCGATCAGGAGCTTCATCACCAAGGCTGCAGGCGGCTAACGAGAAGACAGCGGCTCCGGGCCTCCGTTCTTCTCGTTACCGTTGCTAGGATCAGCCGCCCGTACTCGTGATAGCCTCTGCTGTCGGGGCGGGTGGGGCCATCGAGGTGTTCACGCGCCTGACGGTGCTCTTGCCTGCCTCGTCTTCTTCGAGCATCCAGACCTCGTCCACGAGGGCCGATTCCTGCACCTCGGCGACGTGGGAGATTATGAAGATCTGGCCGAACGAGCGCTTGAGGCGCTCCAGCGCGAGGAGCACGTTGTTGCGGCGGTCCGCATCCAGGCTCCCGAAGACCTCGTCGAGGACGAGGAAGCCCAGAGTGTTGCCGCCGCGGGAGGCGACTATCCTGGAGAGCGCCACCCGCGCAGATAAGCTCGCGACGTCAGCCTCGCCGCCTGAGAAGCGCTCGATGGCGTAGGAGTCGTCGAAGCGGTCGAGGAGCTTGACGCGGTAGTTGTCGTCGAACTCCATCCGCTCGTAGCGCCCGTCCGTGAGCTCGCGCACGAGGTTTGAGGCCTCGACCTCGAGCATCGGACGAGCCCTCGCCGTGAGGCTGCGGAAGAACTCGGTGAAGAGGCCGTCCATCTCGTCCATACGCGAGGCCGCCGCGGCCTTCTCGTTGGCGAGCTTCCTGTCGTCGTCGAGGCGTCTGAGCTCGGTCTTGGCGCGCTCGATGCGGTAGTCCGCGTCCTTCCACTCGCCACCGAGCCCCTCCCGCGCGTCCCGCAGGGTGGAGAGCCTATCCTCAGCCTCCTTCACGCGCTCCACAGAGGCCTCGTAGGCCGACTCGTCGAACTCGAGTGCGGAGATTTCACGCCGCAGCCTCTCCGCGGTGGCCTCCGCCTCGGCCCCGAGCTCGCGGGCGGCCTCGAGCGTCCTCTCGACCTCGGGGCGCGTCACGAGGCGCCGGTCCAATTCCTCGACGCGACCGAGTGCCCGCTCCAGCCGGTCCTTCTCCTCCCGCCTCTCCCTGTGCGCTTCTGCGTCGTAGGAGACGCCGGAGAGCTCCTCCAGTTCCTCGACGAGCTCCTCGACGCGCTGCGTGAGCCTGGAGTGTTCGGCGGCGAGGCTCTTTATATGCGGGCGGGCGTCGCGCAACTCTCTGAGGCGGTCGCAGCGGGCGCTGGCCGCTTCCAGGTCGCTTTCGATAGGAGCTTGTGTGCCAGAGATGCGGGCTTCGAGCTCCTCCAGTTCGGAGCGGGCCGTCTGGAGGGTTTCGAGTCGAGTCGTGGCGCGGTCCTCGGTACGGACCTTCGCCTCGCGCAACTCGCGCCAGCGGTTCAGGTTCGAGGTGACCCTCTCCAGCTTCTCGGCGGTGTCATTCGCTGAGGCGGCGAGCTTCTCCGCCTCTTCGGTCTCGCGTTCGGCGCGGCGACGGATCGCCGCGGCCTGTCTCCTCAAGGTGTCGGAGATCTCCTGCTGCTCCCCACTCTCGAACTCCCTGTGGCAGGTCGGACAGTGCTCCTCTGCGCCGCTGTCTATGGCCTCCCTGGCTTTGTCTACGTTTCTGGCCTCGCGCTCGTCGGCGTTGGCGCGGCCCCTGTGGAGGGCAGCCAGTTCGCGCAGCTTCTCCTCCTCTTCACGCAGCTCGCGCTCGGTACGCTCCAGGTCCTCGCCGCCTGTGAGGTCTTCCATCTCCTCCGCAAGCCTTGCGGCCTCGTCGTGCGCCGCCACGTACTGTTCTTCGGACTCGCGGACGTGTTCCTCCGCGGCCTGGCGGGAGGCGTGATCCTCCGCGAGCCTCTTTAGTTTCTCGTGGTGGGTCTCCGCGCTCTCCAATTCACCCGCGGCCCTTTCCAGGACAGCGAGCGTCTCGGAGAGCAACTCGGGGCCGTCGAGATCGAAGACCGCGTGGAAGTCCGGCAGGACCTCCTCGGCGTCCAGCTCCTCCAGGTTATCCGAGACCTCGCCCTCGATGTCCGAGATGCGCCGCTGTGCCTGCAAGTACTCTTTGCGGTCGCGGTCGCGCTGCTCGGAGCGCCGCCTGTCCTCGTCCAGTCGCTCCAGCTCGGAGGCGACCTCCGGAAGCCTGGCGGTCTGGGGCTTGAGGCGGCCAAGCTCTTCTTCTGCGGCGGCGAGGTCGGCGAGGACCTTCTCCGCCTCGGCGCGGCGGTCTTCTGCGCGGCGCCTGTCGGATTCGGCCCCGCGCAGGTCGGTAGTGAGGCGCGAGTGCTCGCGCTGGGCGATCTCCAGCCTGACACGGATCTCGCGCGCGGATCTCAGCTCTTCCTCTGCGGCGTCGTGCTCTTCGGATACCTTCTCCAGCTCGGATTCGAGGCGGTCACACTCGTTGCGGGCGGTTTCGAGCTCGGTCTGGAGAGAGTCGAGGTCGGCCTCTGCGAGGCGGCCTTCGAGGAGCCTCGCTTCTGAGCGGAGGGTGTTGCGGTCCTCGCGCAGAAAGGACTGTGCGGTCTCGACGCTGCTGATACCGAGAAGCCTGGAGATCTTACGCACCCTGCTTATGCCCTCGTCGTGGGCGAAGAAGCGAAGCTCCTTCTGCCGCGCGTAGAAGGTGGCCTCGAAGGCCGTGCGGTCCATCCCGAGCAAATTTTCCTCGATCCAGCGTGTCACGTCCGCCGTCCCGCTGACCACCGTTCTGCCCGAGGCGTCGAGCGCCTCCGCGGTCGTCGCGCCGCTCCTCAGGCGGCGACGGACGGTGAAGGAGCCTCCGTCGGTCGCCAGGGTAACCTCGACCGTCGTCGGGTCCTTCGTCGAGCCGCCGCTCCATGGGATGGACTCGTTGGCGTAGCGCGGCCCGCCACCCCTCGAGCCGAAGAAGGCCCACAGGATGCTCTCGAAGAGGGTGGATTTCCCTGTCCCGTTCGCGCCGACGATGCCGATGGCGCCTTCAGGGGGGAACAGCTCCAGCGGGTCCCTCAGTTGCTTGTAGTTCTCGATAAAGAGGCGCTCGAGGATCACGCGGCGCTTCCCTCCGGGCTACCGGGCTCTTTGCTCGCCGCCCGCGTCAGGTACGCGCGCCCCTTCTCGAGGAACTCCTCTGCGAATTTGGCCTCGAGCTCTCCGCGCTCCTTGCGCTCGGCGACGAACGCTGCGAACTCCTCGCCTAGAGGCCCGAAGACGGCGCTCGATGAACCGTTCCTCTCCAGGTCCTCTGGCCGTTCCTCGGCGTGGACCTCGAGCGAGAAGTTCAGGCAGCGGCGCTGCAGGTCGCGCAGCAGCTCGCGGTCCATCCCGCTCGCCACCCCGTGGCGTACGTCGTAGGCGCGCAACCGCACGATGGCCCCGTCGAGGTCGGTGTCCGAGGTTCGCTCTCTCACAGCCTCCGAGAGGACTGCCGCGTCCATCTCGCGGGCACTGATCTTGGGCAGGTCAAGCATCGGTCGCGCCGCTATCTCGACGTGCTCGACGCTCTTGAGTCCGCCGCCGCCGTCGAACTCGACGATGGCGAAGCCTGGCTTAGATGCGACCTCCCCGAACCCGAAGCGCTCCGTCGCCCCAGCGTAGAAGGCATTCGGCTTGTGCTCGTGGAACTCGTGGTAGTGGCCGAGGGCTATGTAGTCGAAGCCGCCCTCAAGCATCCCCGGCTGTAGGTTCGCCTCGCCCATCTCGTGCTGGCGCGCTTCCAGGCCAGGCACCATCCCGTGCGTCACGAGTACGTTCACGTCGGCGTCGCGCGACGGGGTCACCGCGCCCGTCCCGAAGACGGCGCCGTGCGGGACCAGCGTCACCCCGACGGCGGTGTCGCCGACCTCTTCGAGGTGGTATTCCACGTCGAACCCGTGGGCGGAGATCGCATTTACCAGGTTCGCGTACTCCAGAGCCGCCGTCGTAGAGCGCAGCCGCGGCGTCTCGTGGTTGCCCGCGGCGACCAGATAGGGGATGTCCTCGCGTGTGATGCGGAAAGTCTGTTTCAGGAAGCCGATGATCACATGCGTCGCCGGCCTGACAGAGTCGAAGACGTCGCCAGAGTGGATCACCAGGTCAACGTCGCGCTCCAGGATGGCGTCCACGGCCCGCCCGTAAGCCTCTTGGACGTCGACCTCCCGCTGGTTGCGGCTCGTCTCCGGATGGAGCTTCGCGTACCTCGTGTATCCCAAATGAGTATCCGAGATGTGGGCGATCCTTACGATCTAGTTCCTCCTTTTTCTCACTTTATTCTACGCATCGCCACAAGATTTTAAGAGAGTGCCAGAAAAGCTGCTTCTTCTCTCACGTGAAAACGCTCTACGGCGATGAAGCGTTCTCTGAGTAAATCGGCCGTCTCCGCTACCGAGCAGTTGCCTTGGCGGATCCAGATCACCTTGGGCGGCGCTCCCAGCAGCAGACTACGCTGATGGAAGTCCGCATCCTTGGAGACGATGGTGTACCCGTGCTCGGCGGCATAGTTCCACACTTCGGTATCGCTTGCTGTGTCCATATCCAGATCGTGGACGTGAGAGCATTCTGGATACACATCGGACAGAAGACGAACCAGACGCGGAGAGAGGTTCTGGTCGAAGAGCAACCTCAAAGAGAGGGCTCTGCCACGAACCTGCGCTCGAAATCGGCGGCGAAAGCCAGGCTGGCGCGGATATCTTCCGCCTCCAGATAGGGAAAGTCAGCCAGGATCTCCTCTTGCGACATGCCTGACGCGAGGTAACCGAGGATGTCATAGACGGTGATCCTCATCCCCCTGATGCACGGCTTCCCGCCTCGTACGTTGGGATCTATGGTGATGCGCTCTCGGTAGTCCATATTTGGAGTCTACGGTGCGGAGTGAGCCGGTTCAAGAAGCAAACACACGCGCCTTACGCGGTTTCGCCCCCGCTGATTGCGGCTCGTCTCCTAATGGAGCTTTACGTACTTGGTGTACCCGAGGTGCTTATCCAAGATGTGGGCTATGCGTACTATGAGCGTCACGCCTCCTCTTGACCCTTCTGGATAGACAAAAACCTTTCACCTATCTCGTCTGCAAGTGTACTCAATATTTTGCAGATGCAGAGGCGGTTAATATTTGGTTTCGTTGTGAGCAAGGACATGGTGATCTGTAATAGTGAAACGGTCGTACCGTGCCCGGGATCAGTGAATCCCATGACGCTTGGGCCCGCAAGGAGTAACTCCGGCCCCCCTGGGTACAGCCCTAACTTGGAGAGTATTCCTTTTGAGTTGGCATGGACATTATGACTGGCGAATTTGTAGTGTGGACGCCAGTGTTCAAGGTCAACAGCTTGCTCTATATCACTGAACTTAGGATCGCGTTTTCCAGTAGCCTGCGTCGCCCATCCGTAGGCATTTGCATAAGGACGCCCAAACCGGTTCAGCAACTCCTCGTATAAAGATTGCAGTTGCAATATTTCCTGATCAGTTATAGGTTCATAACCAAGTCGGGCGTAATGACGTTGATACAGTCGTGCTGCACGATACGAGTCTATGGTGTTATGGAGAAGATATCTTTCAGCCGTATCCTGACCGAACTTATTGATGAATAGTGCAACGACTGCGATCTCATGTATCGTTCTCCACCTAGCATGTGCACCATCAGCGTAGCCGGCTCTCAACAAAGTGAGAACTTCATTGGCTATCTGGCAAGACCGAGCATGAAGGCGCGTGAGCACGTCAAACTCGAAATCGCTGTTTTGAGAAGCTGACGGTCGGAACTCCTCATTGAAATCTTCTCCGGCCTCAGCAGCAATGACAACGAATATCTCCAAGAGGTCTAACGCGTTACCCCATCTCTGTGACACAGCGTTCTCAAATCTACTTCTCATTTCCGCGTGTTCCAAAAGTATTTCAGGCGCTCTGCTCTTGAGATCAGCCAGAATAACTTGAGAGGTGTCCTCGATAATTTTAGGCATCGAATCTAGTAGTTCATCCCTAAATTCATCGAGAATGCGTTCTACGCCTTCGTCCTCTATGTTGATTGTAGGTTGACATCTTGGTCATCTGGCAATTCGACAGTGACCGCGTCACCGCGAGCATTCGAGACTTGCTCTTCTATTGTTGCCAGCTGCTCATCTGTCAGGGAATAGCTGTGCTCCTCAGCTTTCTGTGAAACGAGCTTAACTATTAGATGGTCAAGACTAACCTTGTCAAATGCCTGTTGCAGAATATTCACAGTATCTTTGCGCCTCAGCTTCTGTAACTAGTCCCTCATGCGATCCAGGCCGGACAGGATCCTGGACGCGTCGCGGCGGCCTGATCCGGTCCTCGCTGGACGCTTTAGGTTCCAGCGGAAGTTCTTGTACGGGTCGGCGGCGCCGTGGCCCGTGCGGTGGGCGGCCTGCACGGCGTCGAGGGCCTCGTAGACCTCTTCCTCGGGGACGCCTTCTATGTCGGTTCTTATGGCGGCAATCCTGGGCGGCTTGCTCGTGAGGTTGCGCATGACGGCGAGGACGGAGGCGGCCGCGTCCCCGCGCCGCTCGCCGAAGATGTCCGTGCCCTGCTTGCCCATCAGGACTGGCGGGCGCGGGAAGCGGCCGAAGACGGGGATGGCGTAGTGGGCGTGCCTGAGGAGGAGCTGGCCTTTCTCCAGCTGGAGAAGCTCTTCTCTCGTCGTCCCCGAGAAGGAGCGGTAGCTGGAGTTGGTTAGTTCCTCATCGCCGATGCGCCCGTAGAGGCTCGTCGCCGCGTTCCCTATGACCTCGTCGTCGACCTTGCTCCTGAACTGCTGCGCCCCGAAGAGCGTGAGGTTGAGGTGCCGCCCGCGGGCGGAGATGTCCACGAGCGTGTCTTTGAGGGACGAGGTGCGGGAGTTGCCTGAGGGAGCGTACTTGTTTAGCTCGTCCACGAAGATTATTAGCTTGTCCACGCCGAGGCGGCCCGTCTCTGCGAGCTCCCAGATCTTGGATATAACGCTCGTCACGATAAGGTCCTGCGGCACCCCTGTGAGCTGGGAGATGTCTACCACGCGCATCTCGTTGTCCTCGAAGGGTCCGTCGGCGCGCGGCAGGTCACCGTGCTCGACGCGCCCGTGCGCGAGCAATCCTCCACACTTGTTCGGGAGGACCTTGAAGCGGTTGCGGACCTTGGCGATGGTCATATGGTTGTGGCCGTTCCAGGACGAGACGTTCTTGCCCTCCTCGCGGGCCGCCTCGAAGTAGTCTTCTATCTCGTCGAGGAGCAGGTAGAAGTCAGCCGTCGTCCTGATGCCCCTGTCGCGAAGTTCCTCTATAAAGCCGCGGAACTTGTCGTCCATGTCCGATGGCTCGAAGACGTAGCCTGCGTAGGGCAGCACGTCCCCGAGCTCCCAGATCACCGGATAGACGCACGAATCCTCCCCGCGCGCGCTCCTCAAAGTGTTCAGCTTGCGCGCAGGGATGCCCTCAGCGTGCACTATACGCTCCCCCGACTCCATCCCGTAGCGCAAGGGGGCGAAG
The DNA here is from genome assembly GCA_902812425.1 of Actinomycetota bacterium. Taxonomy (GTDB): domain Bacteria; phylum Actinomycetota; class Rubrobacteria; order Rubrobacterales; family Rubrobacteraceae; genus Rubrobacter_D. The sequence goes on along the minus strand of CADDZK010000014.1, from coordinate 7,836 downwards.
ATCTTCAAATTGTCGAAAGGCCTGACCTCGATGCCTAAAGACTCGTACATCTCCCGATCCTCGGGCGGCAGACCTTTCTGCCCCGCCTTCTCGTAGCGCTCCGCGAGCTCGGGGTCGTCCTCGGCGCTCACCTCGACCGGCTTATCCAGGAACAGGAGGTCGGCGCCCTTCACGTTGAACATCAGGGCGGCGACCTTCTTGTCTCTGACGGTCTGGAAGGTGCTGGCGATGGTGAAGAGGGCGTGGCTGGTCTTGGTCGAGAGCCCGCTCATGCCCGTGATGTTGAGGTGTCCGGCCTCCGGGCCGAGGAGGTACTCCTCATCCACGTAGAGCGGCGTGCGCTGAGGAGTCCCGTTCTTCTCGTTGCCGTTCTCGTGCAGGAGCATGGGGATGCGGTGTCCCGAGAAGTCCTCGGTGCCGAGGGCGAACTCGATGGCGGCGCTGGTGGCGAAGAAGACGGGGCCTGTGCGTACCGGGCGCTTGGACTTCTTGCGTTCGTCGCGGTGCTTGGTTGAGAGGACCCGCGCCCTGAAGACCAGGATCTCGGCCCGTTCGGAGAGCGCCTCCAGCGAGGGGTCGCCGTCGTAGGCGTAGAAGTCGTCGAGGAAGGACTGGAGGTCCGAGTATCTGCGGGGGTCATCGAGGACGGCGACCGCCGTGGCGTCCTCGGACTCGGCGGCGACGATATGGCCGATGTCGAGGTTCTGGGCCGCTTCGGTCGCGGCGGTCCAGAAGAAAAACTCGTGGGCCGTTGCGGGGCTCTCCTCGCTAGTGACGACCCGGCCTATGGGACCCGAGGCCAGGTCAAGGAAATCTTCGTGCAGCATCTAGTTCCTCCCGTTCGATGCCAGTTGGCGCTCCAGCCGTGCGTAGGCCCTCTCCGAGCCCTGTACCATCGGCTTCAGTATCTTCTCGACGTAGCGGATCGGGTAGATCATGGCCGGCCAGCGTGGATCGGGCTTCGCCAGAGGGACGCGTTCTGCAAGGATCCAACGCGATATCTCATCGACCTGCTCCGGACCGGTATCGCGCGGCGCCTCCACGCGCATGAGCGAGCCTAAAGCGTCGGCGCCGCGTTGCGGAGGCCACATCCTCAGGTACCAGGAGGTCCGCTGTTCACCCGGACCCCGCCGGAGCTGCCAGTCCGGAACGAAGCTCGTGGTACGCATCCCCGGCTCCAGGTCGAGCAGCATCCCGACATCCCTGCCGACGAACTCGGGACGGGCCACGCTCTTTATGAGGCCGACGGCGCGGCGGTTGGACTCGCTGACGTCCGATAGCTGTCCGTCTACGGCGATCCAGGCGTCCGAGTCCTCAAGGGCCCGGTCGTCGAACTCCCACTGCCTGAGCATCCCGCCCTCCAGACGCTCCCGAAGGCTACGAACCCTGCCCCGGGCGTGCTCCCTCATCCCGACGTAGTCCGAAGGGTCCGCACCATCCACGTACTCGACCGAGTCGAGCACGAGGTGCGGGGAGGAGGGGACCTCGTCGGGTTCCAGCTCGGAGAAACCTGCTGCCAGCAGCAGATCCCAGAACGCTTCGACCCCGGCATCCCCTGCGCTGCGGGGTAGGATTACGGCCTGCACCACGACAGGCGGGCTCTCCAGCGGCATCCTCGAGAACCGCCTCTCACAGCGGTTGACGATCGCGGCAGCCACGGTCGCGACGACGACAGGAGCCATCGATATGCGTCCGATCTCCCGCGCGCTCTGCACGCCGTCGAGGAAGTAGCACAAACGCGACGTGCCGTCGTGGCCGCCGAGGTCCCGCGGCCCGGGTGGTTCCTCCAGGTGGTGCGGACGCCCGATCGGAAGGTGTTCTTCCTCCGAGGGAAGCCCACCGAACTGCTGGGCCTCGAGATCGCATGAACCCGCTGCCGCGGTTACGTGGATGCCCCTGCGCCCAGCCCCTTCGAGGGCCTGGCTTATTTTCGCTACGAAGTCTTTGGAAGCGCTCCCCGCTTGCATACGTGGCAGTATACGCGGGCTCGCCTTAGAAGACTATCCTTCTTCGTCAGGTTCAGGTACAGGGAGCTCGAACTGTCGCTCGGCGAGTCCGACGGCCGCCCTGAAGCTCCTGCGCTCCTCCGATGTCTCTGTGTAGGCGTCGCGGGCCATCTTGAGTACCTTCTTCGTCTCGCTGCGTTGCTCGGGGGCATTGGGAATCTCCTTGGAGAAAGCATAGGTGAGGTCTTCGCCTTCTGCGGAGTAGAAGTGTATGTAGATGCTCTTCTGGCGTCCGAGGCCGGTGAGGGCCGCGTCGCCGCTGACCTGGGAGACGTTGAGTACGGTGCCGACGGAGAGCGGCTTGCCCTCCATCGGGTAGACGCTCAGGGCGAGGCGGACGACGGGGCCGTAGAAAGTCTTGTAGAACTCCAGCCTGCGTACGATGCGGGCCGGGCCGCGGATGGATTCCACCTCTTCCTCCCTCGCTGCCACGATGATGTGTCCCTGAGGAGGACGCATCGATTCGCGGCCCTGCGTGGAGATCACCCGCGCCTGCACGCCCCTGTCCGCGACCGCTGCTGCGAGGCTCCTCCTGACGCGCTCGGGGAGGTCGAGGCCCTTGCCCGCTTCTTCCGTCAAAGAGCGAACCTCTCGAAGAAGCGGGCGAAGTAGCCGACGCTCTCGAAGTAGTCGTCGAGGCGGACCCACTCGTTCGGCGAGTGGAGCCGACTCCCCGAGCTCGCCACGCTCCCCGTCATGATGGTCGGTATCCCGAGCTCGGCAGCTATGAGCGAAGTCGGCCCGCTACCCCCGATCGTCGGGTACACGACTGCTTCCTCGACGCCCAGGTCTTTCCACGCCTCTACGGCGGTGCTGACGATGGGCGAGTCCACGGGCGTCTTCGCCGGCTCGACGCCGTGCAGGTCGACGACCTCGACGTCTTCGAAGCCACGCCTCTTCAAGTGGGACCGGATCAACTCCAGTACGGGACCGGGGCTCTGGCCGGCGACGAGCCTGAAGTCCATCTTCACGAACGCCTCGGAAGGTACGATGGTCTTCGAGCCGGGGCCCGTGTACCCGGACTGGATGCCGGCGATGTTCGCCGTCGGCCTGAGGAGCATCTCGCGCAGCGCATCCTGGCCGGTCAGTCCGCGGTCGAGGGCTTCTACGTCCCAGGACTCCCGCAGAGCAGTGTCGTCGAAGGGGATGCGGCTTATGGCTTCCAGGTCTTTTTCGGAAGGTTCTTCTGCGAGGTCGTCGAGGCCGTCGAGGGTGATCTCCCCGTTCTCGTCCTTGATGGTCCTTAGGGCCTGCACTAGGCGCCAGGCGGGGTTCGGGGCTATGCCGCCGTACATGCTGTGCAGGTCGTAGGAGGCGCCGCGGGCGCGCAGCTCGACGTAGGCGAGGCCCTTGGTGCCGCAGAAGATCAGGGGCCGCCCCGCCTCGTCCTTCATCGAGCCCTCCCACAGGCAGGCGTCGGCGGAGAGGCGATCGGCGTTGGAGCGGACGAACGGTGCGAGGTTGGGGCTCCCGATCTCCTCCTCTCCCTCGATGAGGAACTTGAGCTTGAAGGGCAGCGGGCCCTGCTCCTCTATATATAGACGCAGGGCCTGGATACGGGAGAGCACGTCAGCCTTGTCGTCGGCGACGCCCCGGGCGTAGAGACCCCCGTCCCTGAGCGTCGGCTCGAACGGGTCGCTCTCCCACAACTCCAGGGGCTCGGGCGGCTGCACGTCGTAGTGGCCGTAGGAGAGGAGCGTCTTCGGCCCGTCTCCGATCTGTGCGTAGACTACCGGGTGTCCCTCGGTCTCCATGATAGTAGCCTCGGCGCCCGCCTCCTCCAGTTTCCCCGCGACCCACTCTGCGCAGTTGCGAAAGTCTCCGCTCTCATCCTCGCGGGCGGAGATCGATGGCATCCTCAGGAACTCGTTCAGCTCCCCGAGTAGCTCCTCTCTCGACCCGTCCACGCGCTCTCTCAAGTCCATCCGATACAGCCTCCTTCACGACTAGGGTGAGGTTAGCACTTTCGCGTCACCGCTTCGCGCTTTCGGGCATGGTCCATCCTTTAGGTTGCTGATATATTCAGACTGGAGGTAAGCCCGTGGAGAAGAGACCTGAGCGAGACCTGGAGCCCCGTCGGAGAAGCCACCACGGCAGGTGGGACTCTGACGATTTCTTCGGCCTCGACGTAGAGAAGATGAGCCCGAAGTCCCAGGTCGCCGCGAGCCTCGCGGTTCTTATCCCGGTCGCCATCGGTGGGATCGTCGTGCTCACGCTCGCCTCCAATCTCTGGTGGTTGATCTTCGTCTTCGGCTGGGTGATCTTCCCCGCCTTCGGGCTTCTGGTAAGGGGTATCGCGGGTCTTTCGGAGAGCTCCAAGGAGCCTCCTGCGGCGAATGCGAGAGAGCGCGAGCTACTCGAAGCGTTGCAGAGGCGCGGCGAGCTGACGCCCGCGCAGGCCGCTATGGAGACCTCGCTCACGGTAAACGAGGCTGACGAGATGCTGGAGGATCTCGCCGCCAAGGGACATCTCGACGTGCACGTGCGTGGAGGAGGGCTGTTTTACGGGTTGTGGGAGACGGATTCCGAGGCCACGAGGCGGGAGCTCGAGGACGAGTAATTGGGTTTCTGTAGTAACGCGCTCATGGTATCATTCAGGACCCGGAAGGGGTTTTTCGGCGCGTGAGATCGGGAGTATAAGGCAAACACTGGTTCATGGAAGAACGTAGGATACCCGAGACGCTCGAGGAGGCTTACCGCCTGCGGGATACGGCCGACTCGTTGCAGGAGAGAGACTTCTACCAGGAGCAGGTCTACCACCTGAGGCGCGAGGAGTACCGCTCGCGCGGGATCAGGACGGAGATCTCCTCGCGGCGCCGCGAGCGCCAGAGCGCCATAGAGTTCTCCCGCGAGATGTTCTTCCTGGAGGTGGCCGAGATCTCAGGCCGCAACTCGGGGCGTCCCGGCGGACGCGAGGCCCGCGCCGCCCAGCACGAGGCCCGCCGATACGCCACGCGCCTCGACACCCACGCCTTCCTGAAGCAGCTCGCCTCTCCCCACTCGGGGGCCGTGGAGCTGTACAGGCGTAACTATCTGGAGCTACTGCGGATGGGCAAGTCCCCCTCCGAGGCCTACTACCTCTCGCGCGTTATCGGGCTCGCGAGTGAGGGAGAGTTCAGACGCGCCATCGAGAGCGTGCGTGAGACCGGCTATCCGGCACGCGGGGGCGTGGCCTATGCGGTGGAGCGGGCCGCGATCCAGATAAGGGACCTGCCAGGCGGCATGATCCTGATCCTCCTCACCTTCTTCGCCTCCCTGTTCGCCTTCGTCTGGGCCACCCAGACCTGGGATTCGGCGGGCGCCGGCACCATCTTCTTCGTCTCTTTGGGCCTCATCGCCGCAGGCGCGCTGATGTTGATCTCCGCGATCTTTATCGTTACCTTTATCAGGTCGATAAACAAGTAGCCCCAGACCCCGGCGGTCGGGGTGTGAACAGCCCGCGGGGAGGCCCCGATCTACGCGCCGGTGCCAAGATCCAAGACGCCAGAGACGCCGCTGACCCGCCGTGAGCGGCGCCAACGCCGTAAACTGCAGAGGCAGGCCCGCCTTAGACTCCAGCGCCGCCGGCTTCTCGTGGCGCTGCCCTTCCTGGTCGGCCTACTCATAGGATCTCTCTTCCTATTGACCTCGATAGAGAGAGACCCGGTACCCCGCCTGGAGGTCCCCGAAGTAGGGTCCGACCCCGAGGCCCCTGCGACGCAGACAGGCTCGAAGGATGATTCTTCCACAGGTGCCACCCGCATCGAGACCGAGCTGACCAAGGAGAGGACGGGACCTCTGCGGAGTGAGCTCGACCGGATAGCACAGGCATATCCCGCCACCTACGGGGTAGTCGTCTTCGATCCGTCCACGGGCCAGACCGTGGCGATGGACGCCAACCGGACCTTCCTCGCGGCAAGCCTCAACAAGCTGCCCGTCCTGATGACGCTCTACAGGGCCGCCGCTCTCGGCGAGGTAGACCTCGACGATGAGATCTCCATGCAGGCCTCCGACGTACAGGCCTACGGAACAGGCGTGCTCTACACCTACCCCATCGGGTACACCATGACCCTGCGCGAGTGCGCCAGGTACCTGATCAAAGAGAGCGACAATACGGCCTGGAAGATGCTCGACCGTTACCTGGGAAGGGACTACATAAGGGCCGAACTCTACCGCGTGGGAGCCCACTCGACGGAGTACTGGCTCCCCAACACGACGACCCCGAACGATGTCCTGCTTATGCTGGAGAAGATCTCCGACCCCTCCTACACGACCCCCGACCTCTCGGCCGAGATGCTCGACCTCATGACGAACACCTCTTTTGAGGACCGCCTGCCCCAGCCCCTGCCCGAGGGCACGCGGGTATCGCATAAGATCGGCTACTATGGAAGCACCTTCTCCGACGCCGCTATAGTCTTCCCCGAAGGCTCGCATGATGCACGAGACGCATACTTCATAGTCGTGATGGCGAGCGACACGACCGAGCTCGCGTCGCGCGCCGCAATGCGAGAGATGTCCCTCGCCACCTACCGCATCCTCTCCGATACCGCCGATCACCGTAAGTAACCGTAACGTCGGGCCTGCATGAGGCGCGCAATCAAGCACGCAGCGTCTCTGCCACTCCAACAGCTGCCTCCTCAGAAAAACCCGCTCCGTATCCTTCACACCTCGAACGCAGAGTGAAAGGATCGCCGGATCCCCGCTAGAGGGCACAACGGCCCGGTTCAACGGCGTACGCCGCCCGCCAACACCCGTCCCAGAGGGGTTTAGTCCCGTCGCCGAGGAGGTAAGTAGAAAGACAGACTCCGGTTCAGGGTGTAGATGGGATTGTTAAGAAGTTTTAAGAAAATGGTAAAAAATACGCTGAATGGTGTTGACATTGTGGACCGGAGATGAAAAAATGCGGCACGTAAAGGTAGTCCTCGAATAAGGAGGTAATGAAGTTGAGGAAGGTAATGTTGTTGGCGGCTATGCTGGCCATGGTGCTGGCTGCGGCTGCCCCGGCCTTCGCCCAGGCGGTCGCTGGGGACGTTAACGTCCAGTACGTTGACTGTTCGCAGGTTCAGGCTGCGGCTGCTGCGCAGGGTCAGTATGGCGACGCCAGCGCGGACGCCAGTGGTGTCAGCACTGCTGCCGCTGCTGAGATCGCGCAGGAGCTTGGCATCACCCAGCAGCAGGTTAACGCCTGCCTCGGTGGTATCAACGTTGGCGGCGGCGGCACCACCACGGTGACCGTTTCCGCGAGTGGCAGCAGCTCTGCCTCGAGCAGCAGCTCTGCCTCGAGCAGCAGCTCCGCTTCCGCTTCTAGCAGCGCTTCTGCGTCCGCTTCTGCGGCTAGCGAGCTTCCTGAGACGGGCGGCGCTTCGCTGTTCGCGCTCGGTGCTGGCGCGCTGCTTGTGGCCGGTGGTCTTCTGGCCCGCAGGATCGTTCGGTAAGTAACCGGACACCTTAGCATCGCTAGAGGCGGGCCCCTTCGGGGGCCCGCTTCTTTTTGTGCCTTGGCTTGTATTTGGGGGGGGTTGTGGATATCCTCATGCGCGGTGATCTCTTTTGAGCCGTGTGATCTTTAGAATCTCCGCGGGGTTTCTGGTGGGGGTATTGGCCCTGCTGGCTACGGCGCTCTACCTCTCTGATTACTACACGGCCGAGCAGCAGCGTCTCGCCGCCGCGGGGGATGACCAGGGGGCGATGGAGGCCTCGCGGAAGGCGGTTCGCCTCGACCCGTTCGACACCGATGCGCTCGAGGCGCAATCTTTCCTCTTGCAGCAGCAGAAGAAGTACGACGACTCCGCGCAGGCTTTGAGGCTCGCGATAGAGCGAGATCCCAACAACTACCTGCCCCGCCTGATGC
>CADDZK010000013.1 GCA_902812425.1 Actinomycetota bacterium | reverse complement strand
GCCCTCAACCATCTCGGCCCGGAGTGGACGAGGCCCCAGATCCGCAGGTCCCCTTCCTCATCCCAGCAGACCCCGACGAGCGAGCGGTAGTAGTCTGCCGCTGGCGAGAGCCGCCTCAGCTCCTGGACGTCGAAGGGCCTGGGCTCGGGGAACTCCAGCCTGTGTATCCCACCTGGAGGTCCTCCGCGCGGCGGCAGCCTGTCAGGCCCGCAGAGGATCACCCTGAACGTCACGGACCGCTCCTCCTCGCGCAGCAGGCTGGCCTGGTAGCAGGCCGAGATCAGGGCCTCCAGCGCATCAGGGTCAGGCAACGGATCATCCCCTTCCCACCGCTCGCGGACGAAGCATGCGAGGTCAGCAGGATAGGCGTCCTGTGTGGTTCTGCGTGTATCTTCCACGGAGCCCATTCTATCCCGGCGCCAGGCGCAGGATGCGGTCGTCCTGCGCGCTGAGAGGGCTGCCATAGGAGTCGCGGTTCGAGGTCGAGACCCAAAGAGACCCGTCGGGGGCCTGCGCCACATCCCTTATGCGCCCGACCTCGTGGTCGAGAAGCTTCTCCCTCTTTACGACCTCGCCGCTGCCGTTCAGCTCCAGGCGCCACAGCCGCTCACCCCTAAGGGCGGTCACGAAGAGGTCGCCCTCCCACTGCGGGATCGCCCCGTCTACCAGGATCTCGGCCCCGCTCGGGGAGGCCTCGGAGGTCGGCCAGACGGTTATGGGATCGACGTACCCCTGGTCTTCGCCTCCCCTCCCCTCGGCCTCGGGCCATCCGTAGTTCTGCCCGGCCTCGATCCTGTTTACCTCGTCCCACGTATTCTCGCCGAACTCGCTCACGTAGAGCTGTCCCTTCGCATCCCACGCCAGCCCCTCCACGTTGCGGTGGCCGTAGGAGTAGACGGGGTTGTTCGGGAAAGGGTTGTCGGGTGGAACGGAGCCATCCGGCTCTATCCTCAGGATCTTGCCCCCCAGGGAGTTTCTGTTCTGGGAGTTCGAGGAATCTCCAGCGTCGCCCGTGCTCACGTAGAGCATGCCGTCAGGTCCGAACTTGATCCTCCCCCCGTCGTGATAGGTGTTTACAGGGATGCCTGTCAATATGGGCTCGGGCTTCTCGCCGATGCGGAAGCGGACGACGCGGTTGTCGGTTTCGGTCGTGTAGTAGGCGTAGACGTAGTGATCCTCCTCGTAGTCGGGGGAGACGGCGACGCCGAGGAGCCCGCCCTCACCCGAACCGCCTTCCGGGAGGGTCTGTATCTCCTTTACGTCGCCGGACGGGCTCACCCTGAGTAGCCTCCCCGAGTCGCGCTCCGTGACGAGGGCGTCGCCATTCGGGAGAAACGCGAAGGACCAGGGCACCTCCAGGTTCGTTGCGAGGGTGCTCACCTCGACCCGCCCCACGGAAGGTGCACCTGGACCCGCGGTTTCCTCTGTTCTCTGTCTTGTAGTGATCTGGTCGAAATCGTTGCCCCTCTCTCCTCTCTCATCGGTGGACCTGTCGCACGCCGCGCACAGAAGAGCGAGCACGACGACCAGAGATACAGTCCTGCCAAACATCCTGACCGATCCTGGCATCTTACGTACTACTCTCCACGGCGACGAAGATTATATTGCGTGCGTTCCCATCTCTAACCCGACAGCGTCGCGACCTCCTCTTCTGTGAGCCTCAGGTCAGCAGCGGCGACGTTCTCTTCGAGGTGCTCGACCGACGAGGTGCCAGGGATGGGCAGCATCACCGGAGACTTCGCGAGGAGCCAGGCGAGGGCTACCTGAGCCGGGGTAGCGCCGTGGCGGGTGGAGATCTCGTCCAGGGCTCCGCCTGGACGGGCGAGCCTGCCTGTCGCCAGCGGATACCACGGGATAAACGCGATCCCCTCGCGCTCGCAGGCCTCTATTACCGCCTCGGAGGAGCGGTCGGTCAGGTTGTAGCGGTTCTGGACCGAGACGATCGGCACGATGTCGAGCGCGATCACGAGCTCCCTCACACCGACGTTCGAGAGGCCGACGTGCCGGATCTTGCCCTCCTCGCGTAGCTCGGACAGCGCCCAGACCGAGTCCTCGAAGGCCACGCGGGGGTCGGGACGATGAAACTGGTAGAGGTCTATCCTGTCCAGCTTGAGACGGCGCAGGCTCCCCTCGCAAGCCTCGCGCAGGTGCTGCGGGCGTCCGTCCGCCTTCCAGCGCCCCGGTCCGGGTCGGACGTAGCCGCCCTTCGTGGCGATAACCAGGTCGTCGGGGTAAGGATGGAGGGCGGAGGAGATCTGGCGCTCGCTCACCTCGGGACCGTAGGCGTCGGCGGTGTCTATGAGGTTGATCCCGAGCTCGACCACGCGGCGCAGCACGGCCTCTGCGGCCCGAGGATCTTCCGGCTCACCCCAGACGCCGGGCCCGCAGAGGCGCATGGCCCCGAACCCGAGGCGTCCTACCGTGAGGTCGCCACCAAGTTGCAGCGTACCTATACCCTCGCTCCCGTTCTCGGTCATCCTCTGTTCCTTCCTGTGGCCTGCGTACTAGAGGTTATCGTAGTCCTACCCGCTGACGTCAGGCCCATATGCTCTAGAATCGTGGTCTGAGACTGTATTCTGGCGACCGGGAAGCGGGCCCGAGGTAAGAGAGAACACCGATAAACCACAGCGCCTGAAGGGCGTGAGGCCGCATCTGGACAGGCGACGTCCCGTGCTAGGCGTCGTCTTCCTGGCCGGATACGTCTGGCACACGTTCGCGCCTGGTTCTTTCGGGACGGCCCTCTTTCTGGGGGTGGGGGCCGTGATGTTCGCGATCTCCGTGCCATGGTCGAGCGCCTTCCACAGGGCGTTCGCCCTCGTCGCCTTCGTGGCACTGGGCGCCGTCGTCCTCACGGGAAGGTTCGACCCCGCCGACTTTCTCAGAGGGATGCCTACCTACTTCGGGATCGTTGCCGTGTTGCTCGTCCTGAGCATAGCGGGGTATCCGATCCGGGCCGCCCGCTACGAGGTCCAGATCCGGGCGCTCATGGCCGCGCTGACACGCAGGGGCGTAAGCATCAAGGCGACGGCGGGGGTACTCGGACACGTACTCGGGGCTGTCCTCGACGTCGGGGCGTTCGTCCTGATAGACGTGATCTCTGGCCGCGCAGCCCCAAAAGAGCGCCTCGATGCCCTGAAGTGGGCGGGACGCGCGTTCTCCTTCGCCCCCCTGTGGACGAACCTGAACGTTCTGACGGCGACGACCATCGTGCTGACCGGCGTCTCCTACCCGAAGCTACTCGCCGTGACGCTTCCCTTCGTCTTCCTCGGTCTCGCAGGGACCCTGCTCTTCGCCCAGCGAGAGGGGGGCGAGGTGGAGGAGATGCCGCAGGCGCCGCTCGACAGAGGTGCTGCCGCCGTCCTCCTCTACCCTGTGCTGCTCGTCGCCGCCGTCGCACTGGTCAACCTTCTCTTCCCCGGGCTCGCCCTCACGGCGGCTATCGCGGTAACTGTCGCCATCGTCGTGCTCCTGATCGCGGCGCTCGCGGCGCTCCTTACCCGCAGGACGTCACCCCTGGTGAGGCTGGGGCAGGAGACGCGCGGCTCGCTCATGGCCTCGCACGCCGAGTTCGCCCTCTTCGGGTCCGCCGGCATCCTCGTGCTCTCGCTGGAGGCCCTCGGGGCGCTCGCGCCGCTCGGCGACCTTCTCTCGGCTTTGCCCACCGCGCTGGTCGCACCCGCACTCGCGGTGATCATGGCCGTAGGGTTCGTCTGCGGCATACATGTAATCCCTATGGTGCTATTGCTGAACGCCGCGTTTCCCCTTGACGGCGGCCCATCCCCGGCGCTCTGGGCCACGGCCCTCCTGCTCGGAGCCCAGTCCACCCTTCTGCTCACCCCGTTCTCAAGCGCCGTCACCATGCTCTCGCGGCTGACGAGATTGCACCCGCTGGAGATCGGACCCAGACGCAACCTTGGGTTCGGCCTCGTCGTGGCCGTTGCCGCCATGCTTTACCTGACTCTCCTGACCCTGCTGCTTCTGTAAAAAGAGAAGTGACCATGCACGACGCGATGAAACCCGTCTTGCTATCATGCTGACGTAGAGGTATCTGGACGATGGTTGAGTCTCGCCAGAGAGCATCGGGAAGGTCCTACGCGAAGACAGAACTAGTACCGGACGGCCTGAAGAGCTTGCGAGTATCCCTACTCGGACGCTTCGAGGTCTCCGTGGGGTCGCGGACTATCAGGGAGGACGAATGGCGCCTGAGGAAGGCCGCGAGTGTGGTGAAGCTGCTCGCTCTGGCCACCGATCATAGCCTCCACCGCGAGCAGGTGATGGATCTTCTGTGGCCCGACCTCGCCCCGAGGGCCGCCGCCAACAACCTCCACCAGGCCCTGCACGTCGCGAGAAGGACTCTGGAGCCCGAGGCGACCGCGTATCGTTACCTCCCCATGCGCGGGGAACAGCTCGCGCTGTGTCCGGAAGATCCAGCCTGGATAGACGTGGAGGCTTTCGAACGGTCCGCGCGGGAGGCACGTGGCTCCGGGCGACCCGCGGCCTACAGGGAGGCGCTCGAGCTGTACTCGGGGGACCTCTTGCCGCGCGACCGCTACGAAGAGTGGACAGAGCGACGCAGGGAAGAGTTGCGGAGGACGCACCTGGCGCTGCTCTTCGAGTTGGCTACGGTCCTCGAGGAGCGCGGTGCCATCGACCCTGCGGTCGAGGCGTTCCAGGAGATCGTATCGCACGAACCGGCGCACGAAGAGGCGCACGTAGGGCTGATGCGCGTGTACGCGAGGGCAGGCCAGCGCTATCGGGCCATCAGGCAGTACGAGCATCTAAGACAGATGCTCAGACGCGAGCTAGGCGCCGAACCTCACACGGCAAGCCGGTACGCCTACGGGGAGATCCTGGCCGGTCACGTACCCGTCCTATCGGAGATAGGCCCCGAGCAGCCATCTGAAGTCGGCAAGCACAACCTGAGCGGGTCCCTCACGAGCTTCGTCGGGAGGGAGCGCGAGAAGGAGGAGGTCGGGCGTTTGCTCGCCACGACCCGATTGCTAACCCTCACGGGGGCCGGTGGCTCGGGGAAGACCCGTCTCGCGCAGGAAGTGGCCAGGGATCTCACGGAGACGTACCCTGACGGGGCATGGCTCGTAGAGCTGGCGCCGCTCTCCGCAGACGCGTCGGTACAGGGAGCTGTGGCTGAGGTCCTCGAAGTGCGTGAACAACCAGGACGCCCGCCCGAGGTCACGCTCGTCGACGCCCTGCGCGCGAAGAACCTCTTGCTCGTCCTTGACAACTGCGAGCACCTGGTGGACGAGGTGGCGCGGCTCGCGGAGGTGCTCCTCGCGTCTTGCCCCTGGCTCAGAATCCTGGCGACCAGCCGCGAGATCCTTGGCACCCCGGGAGAGGTCTCCTGGCAGGTGCCTCCCCTTTCGGGACCTGACCTTTCCAACAGGGACACGGCTGAGGAGCTGGAAGAGTACGAGTCTGTTCGTCTGTTCGTCGAGCGAGCCCGCTACCGCAACCCCGCCTTCGTCCTGACCCGGCAGAACGCGGCGGGCGTCGCGGAGATCTGCAGCAGACTCGAAGGAATCCCCCTGGCCATAGAGCTCGCCGCGGCGAGGGTGGGGTTATCCGTGCAGGAGATCGCCGCCCGGCTGGACGACTCCCTGCGGCTTCTGACGGCGGGTGGCCGGACCGTAGCGCCGAGGCAGAGGACGCTGCGCCGGGCGCTGGACTGGAGCCATGATCTACTCTCCGAGCCCGAGCGCGTGCTGTTCCGGCGTCTCTCTGCGTTCGCGGGAGGATGGACCCTGCAGGCGGCCGAGATCGCTGGGTCGGGCGACGGCATCGAAAGAGGAGACGTCCTCGACCTCCTCTCGCAGCTCGTGGACAAATCCCTGGTGCTGGCCGAGGCGACAGGGGAAGGGGCGGTGCGCTACCGGCTCCTCGAACCAGTGCGCCAGTACGCCACAGAGAGGCTCCGAGAGAGCGGCGAAGCGGAGACCGTGCGGCGCAGACACGCCCGCTGGTGCCTGGAGTTCGTGGAGAGAGTACGAGATGGCCTGGAAGGACCCGAGCAGGCAGCGTGGGTGGGGCGGATGAAGGGGGAGCACGCCAACGCACAGGCTGCGCTCTCCTGGGCACTGGAGGCCGAGCCCGAGACGGCACTGCGGCTGGTCGCAACCCTGGGATACTTTTGGTACCGCTACGGGCGCATCATCGAGGGACGCCGCTGGCTGGAGGCCGTGCTCGAACGGACCGGCGACATCGAGAACGCAACCAGGGCGAAGACGCTGCGCCTCGCGGGCGTACTCTCGGAAGAGAGCGGGCTCTACGAACAGGCCGAGAAGCTGCACGAGCAGGGACTGGCGCTCTACCGTCGGCTGGGCGACAGGGCGGGAGTCGCCTCCTCGCTCACCAGCCTCGGGGCGCTGGCATACGCCGTAGGCGACCTGGAGCGCGCTTTGGCGCTGACACAGGAGTCTCTCGTGCTCAAGCGCGAGCTGGGTGACGAGAGGGCCATCATGTCATCGAGGAACAACCTGGGCGAGATGATGCAGACGGCGGGTGAGCTTGCGAAGGCCCGGGCGTTGTTCGAGGAGAACCTGGAGAGCGAAGAGATACTGGGGGACGAATGGGGTACGGCGGTGAGTCGTCTGAACCTCGGCACCCTGGCCGTCGAGCAGGGCGTGCCCATCAGGGCGGAGAAGCTGCTGCGCCAGGCTTTGCGTGCCTTCCAGCGACTCGGGGACGAGGACGCCTCTACAGAATGTCTCGACTCTCTGGCCGGTGCGGCGGGAGCGCGGGGCGAGAGGCTCAGGGCGGCGACCCTCTTCGGGGCCGCTGAGGCGGCGCGCGAGGAACTGGGAACCCCGATCCGGCCCGTGGACCGGGAGAGGTACGAACGCTTCGTCACCGCCTCCGAACACGGTTGCAGCAAAAGAGCCTGGGCGAACGCGTGGGCCGCAGGCCGTGCCATGTCGCTAGAACAGGCCGCCGGGTATGCCCTCTCGGAAGAGGGCGCGCTTCCACCAGCCGAAGGGGGGTCCGAGACCAGAGCCCTCACCCCGCGCGAGCGGGAGGTCGCGCTTCTCGTCGCTCAGGGGCTGACGAACCGCGAGATCGCTTCAGAGCTCTCCATCTCCGAGCGCACCGTCGCAACCCACGTCGGCAGGTGTCTCAGAAAGCTCGGGCTAGGCTCCCGGTCCCGGCTTGCGGCCTGGATCACGGAGGAAGAACAGCCCCCCTCTGATCCCGCCTGAAAACCGCGGCCCGGCACGCCTCCGGAGACCAAGCGCACACGGCGAAGCATAGATTTCTCGTTGGAGATACGTACCTACTTGCAAAAAATACGCATTACTGCGTACGCCTAGAACACCAGAATTAAGTAGCAGCTAAGAACAGGCCTCTACTATAGATGTAATGGCGGTGCGCGACCGCCGCATCCTCGAGAGGAGGACGACCCGTGACGGTCAAAGCGTACCTCGAAGACCTTCAGGCAAGGTCTCTACAAGAGGTAACAGGGCGGCAATTATGGATGAAGCTATCGGGAGGAACGAACAGATGACAGCGGCTTACAAGACAAGGGTTGTGCTCGCGCTGGCGGTGGTGGCCGCGGTCGTGATGCTCGCGGGGATCAGACCCGCCGGTGCGGCGTTCCCCGGGAGCAACGGCAAGATCGCCTTCCAGAGCAACCGGGATGTAGCGTCTGGTGAGATCTACACCATAACCCCCGGAGGAACGGCCAAGAGGATTACGGTCTCGAACGGGAGCTCCGACCCGGCCTACTCGCCGGACGGCAGCAGGATCGCCTTCGTGTCTGGCAAGGCCGGGGGTACGTACCAGATCTTTGTGATGAACGCCGACGGCGGCGGGCGCAGGCAGGTCACGCTAGATAGCGTGAGCCCGAGCCCCAAGCAACGGCCCACCTGGTCGCCGGACGGCAGCAGGATCGCCTTCGTCGCCAACAGCTTCAACGTAGACGGGCAAACCGACCTGGAGATCTGGTCCATAAACTCAGACGGCAGCGGACTCAGGCAGCTCACCAACGACTCCTTGCCCGATGACTACCCCGCCTGGTCGCCCGATGGAACCAGGATCGCATTCGTGCGACAGGGAGACATCTTTGTGATGAACTCCAACGGCACCGGCGAGACCAACGTTACGCCAAACTCGGCGCCAACCTGCACATCGAACTGCTACCAGGGCGCAGATGGCGACCCCGCCTGGTCCCCTGACGGCACCAAGATCGCCTATGTCCACGGCTACGGCCCTCCGTCAAACCCTTACGCCGGAGGCGGCCTACCCAATATCTGGACGATGGACCCTGACGGTAACAACAAGACCAACCTCTCCAACACGAGCACAAGGAGCGATTCCGAGCCCGCCTGGTCTCCCGACGGGACCAAGATCGCCATGGTGGGAGCCACGGACACCAACCGCGACATCTGGGTGATGAACTCCAACGGCAGCTCCCCGACGCCTATAGCCGATCTCAAGTTCGACATAAACCCCGACTGGCAACCCAACCCCCCTGCCTGCGACATAAGCGGAACCGAAGGCAACGACACCTCCCTCGTGGGCACCCCCGCAGACGAGACGATCTGTGGTCTCGGCGGCAACGACATCGTAGATGGAGGTGGAGGCAACGACATACTGATGGGCGGCGCGGGGAACGACACGCTCCTGGCGGCGTCAGGCAGGGGCACCCTCAACGGCGGCGATGGTAGCGACACAGCCTCGTTCGCGGGCTCGGCCACGCCCATACAGGCCTCGCTCGTCAGCGGTTTCGCCCGGCGCACCACCGCCGACCCCATTGAAGGCGTCGCGCTGGTCGGCATAGAGAGGTTGACGGGCTCCTCGCTCGGCGACTCTCTGACCGGCTCGGGCGGGGCGAACAGGCTCGTCGGCGGCGACGGTCCCGACGAGATCCTCGGTCTCGGTGGCAACGACAAGCTCCTCTCCCGCGACGGTGCGAAGAACGACACCGTGAACGGCGGCGCGGGGACGGACACGTGCACCACCGACAAACGAGAAGTCTCGATCAAGGGCTGCGAGTAGGTGGGAGCCTAACTCCCGGCCGGGAAAGGAGAGACAGCGGATGACGAGCAGGGTGAGATCCGAAGCGATAAAGCTCGGCAGGGCGACGGTCTTCGCTGTTGGTCTTGCGGTTATCTTCGCCGTGGTGCTCGGCGTTGCGACTACAGCCCTGGCTGCGGTACCGGGCGACCCGTTCAGGCTCGGGAGGATCAACTCTATAGACCGCCTCTCGACGCTGGTCGGGACGACGACGAACGCGATGCTGCGCGTGGACAACAACGGACCGGGCCCCGCGCTCTCCCTGGAGGCCGGCGCGGGCAACCCGCCCGTAGTGGTCAACGCAGCCGCGGGCAAGGCGACCAACCTCGACGCCGACGAACTCGACGGCCAGGACTCCTCCGCCTTCCTGCCGGCCGAGATCTACGAGAACTCCGCCTCCCAGACGATATCGCCAGGATCTTCGGCAGGCGTGACGGTCGCCTGCGATCCCGGAGACGTCGCCGTGAGCGGGAGCTACGCCGACCCGCAGGCGAGTCTGGAGGTCACCAGCGAGCGGCGCGTGGACGACCGCTTCGACGTCGAGATGGGACAGACCAACCCCTCGGGCTGGCACGTGATCGCGGCCAACCCGAACACGAGCGCGGGCGCCACCCTCACCGTCTACGTCAACTGCGCGGACAGGGCTCCCCTTCATACCACGTAGCAAAGATAGTCCATTTGGGGGATTGCCTCAGGCCACGCGCAGATAGTAGAGTCGGAAGACTCTAGCTCTGTAGGCGAGAAAAATGAGGGTGCGAGATGGTAGCTTTCCTGATCCTGCTTCTGTTCGCGGTGATCTTTCTGGTCGCCGGCGGCGTGCTGCTCTACTTCCGCAACAGAACCAGGCAGAAGTCGGCCCTGATGGGCCAGACGGAGACCTCCCCCGCCGCCGACGTATCGGGGCTCGCGCCAGGCACGCTGGTCGAGGTGAAGGGGACTTTGCGCTGCGAGGTGCCTCTCACCAGCGAGATGGCCCAGGAGACCTGCGCCTACTACTCCTCTCAGGTAATACGCGAGTACCTGGAGAGGGACTACGATGACGACGATACCGGATCTGACAGGAGATCCGAGGTGATCGCCCAGAACGAGCAGTTCGCGCCCTTCGTAGTCGAGGACGAGAGCGGCACGGTGCCTGTAAACGCCGAGGGCGCCGAGGTCGACGCCCGCCAGGTCGTCAACCGCTTCGACCGCGACACGGGGAACGAGGGGACTTTCTCCCTCGGCGGGATGACCGTCAACCTGGGCGGGGGCGAGCGCACCATCGGCTACCGCTACACGGAGAGCATCCTCCCCGTCGACGCGCCCGTCTACGTGCTCGGCACCGTGCAGGAGAGCGGTGGGCTCGGGGCCCCCTCCTCGGGCGAAGCCGGCCATCGCTTCGTCGTCAGCCACCGCTCCGAGGAGGCGCTGGGGCAGAGCCTCGGCAAGACCGTCCTCTGGCTCGGCGTCGGGGGCGTCGGTGCGCTCGTCCTCGGTGTGGTTCTGCTCGTCGTCGGTATCCTCGTCCTTGTGTCCTGACGTAGTCGAGTAGTCAACGTCCATAGAAGATAACTCGCGAGACGCTGCGCCGACGCACGTCCTCGACCTTCTAGAGAGAGATACGTGTTTTCCGGGAGACTTCCGGTGGGACGCCGGTACCAACCCGCGCGCCGATCTACTATCATTGGCATCAGGCGAAAGACTTCTAGCGAGATGACGGACCCTCGACGTACGCCCGCAGACCGTGGCAGCTCGACTCTTCAAGAGGGGTCGGGTGCAGGGACGGAGGTCGTGCGTGTATGGATGCTGGGGCGTTTCGCGGTCTCCGTAGGGTCGCGGAGTATTCCTGAGGGAGCCTGGCGCTCGCGTAAAGCGGCGAACCTCGTGAAGCTGCTCGCCCTGGTACCGGGTCATCGCATGCATCGTGAGCAACTCGTGGACCTGCTCTGGCCGCACCTCGGAAGAGCGGCCGCCACCAACAACCTGCATCACACGATGTACGTCGCGCGCAAGCTGCTACTTCCCGACCCCGCGACCAGCCCCAGATGTCTGGCCGTGAGGGCCGACGAGGTCGCCCTGTGCCCCGAGGCGCGGCTGTGGACCGACGTAGAGGCCTTCGAGGAGGCTGCGCTCGCGGCGCGCGAGGACAGGGAGCCGGCGCTGTACAGGGCGGCGCTGGAGCTGTACGCTGGAGACTTGCTCCCCGAGAATCGCTACGAGGAATGGGTCGAGACCCGTCGTATGGAGCTCATGGAGACGCACCTCGGTCTGCTCGTGGAGCTCGGTAGGCTCTACGAGGAGCGCGGGGAGGTCGAGCAGGCAATAGAGGCTCTGAGAGAGGTGGTACGCAACGAGCCCACGCGCGAAGAGGCGCACGCCGGCCTGATGCGCCTTTACGCCGCCTGCGGGCGGCGGGGGGAGGCGCTGAGCCAGTACAGGCGGCTCTACGAGATCCTGCGCAGGGAGTTCTCCTCATGGCCCTCTGCCGAGAGCGAGAGGCTCTACGAGGAGATACGGGCCGGGCGCTTCCTGCAGGCCGGCTACGCACCCTCTCCCCTACAGGCCACACCGCCCGACGAGAGGCACAACCTGCCTGATACGCGTACGAGCTTCGTCGGGCGAAAACGGGAGGTGACTGAGGTAAAGCGCCTGCTGGCGATGACGAGCCTCCTCACCCTCACGGGGACAGGGGGTTCCGGCAAGACCACGCTTGCTCTAAGAGTAGGGCGCGACCTCGTCGTCGCCTACCCTGGCGGGGTCTGGCTCGCCGAGCTGGCGCAGACCTCTGACCCCGATCTCGCGACACAGGCGGTCAGCTCGGCACTCGGGGTGCGCGAGCAGCCGGGCCAGCCCCTGATCGAGACGCTGGTAGATCACCTGCGCACGAAGAGGCTCCTGCTCATACTGGACAACTGCGAGCACCTCGTAGAGGCTGCGGCCACCCTCGCGGATACGCTCCTTCGCCGCAGTCCCGGGGTGCGCATCCTTGCGACCAGCCGCGAGCCCCTCGAGGTTCCTGGCGAGGTGAACTGGCGGGTGCCTTCGCTCTCGGTGCCCGACCTGGGCCTTCCGCAGGACGTCGAGGACCTCATGCGCTACGAGGCCGTGCGGCTCTTCGTCGAGCGCGCCCGCTCCCGGCTCCCCCACTTCGGGCTGACGGAGGCGAACGCAGGGGCTGTGGCGGAGGTCTGCCGGAAGCTGGATGGGATCCCACTCGCCATCGAACTCGCGACGGCCCGTCTGCCGCTGCTGGCCGTCGAGCAGGTCGTGGAGAGGTTGAACGACTCCCTGGGACTCCTATCCTCGGCGACCCGGACCGCTGAACCACGCCAGAAGACGATGAGGGCGGCGCTGGACTGGAGCCACGCGCTGCTCTCCGAGCCAGAGCGGGTTTTGTTCCGTCGTCTCTCGGTGTTCGCAGGGGGCTGGACGCTGGAGGCCGCGGAGACCGTCGCATCGGGTGACGGTATCGAGAGAGGTGACGTCCTCGACCTCCTCTCGCGTCTCGTCGACAAATCCCTCGTGGCGGCGGAGACGAACGGCGCGTCGCGCTACAAGATGCTCGAGATCGTCCGGCAGTACGCGGGCGAACGCCTGGAGTACAGCGGCGAGGCCGAGAGGGTTCCGAGCAGGCACGCGAACTGGTACGCGGGCTTCGCAGGGCGCGTAGACGAGGCCGTGAGGGGACCAGAAGGCGCAGCCTGGGTCGAGTGGCTGTCGAGCGAGCATCCCAACGTCAGGGCGGCGCTCTCCTGGTCGCTCGACGCTGAGCCCGAGACGGCGCTCCGGATAGCAGCTACCCTCGGACATTCCTGGTACAGGCACGGATACGTAATCGAAGGACACGGGTGGCTCGAAGCGGCGCTGGCCAGGACCACCGGCGTCAAAACCCCCATGCGAGCGAGGGCGCTCCACATAGCCGGAGTACTCGCAGACGAGCGCGGGCTCTACGACCGGGCCAGGGACCTGCTCGAAGAGGGATTGTCGCTCTGGAGATCTCTCGGAGACCCTGGCAACGTCGCGACGTTGCTCAACAGCCTCGGGGTCGTCGTATACAGCACGGGCGACGTGGACAGAGGGGTGACCTTAACGGAGGAGGCCCTCCAGATAAAGCGCGTCCTGGGCGACGAGCAAGGCATCGAGACCTCTCTGAGCAACCTCGGCGAGATGCTTCAGGCCAGGGGGGATCTCAGGCGAGCACAGGCTCTCTTCGAAGAGAGCCTGAAGACGGCCCAGGGCCGGGGGGACGACTGGGGCGTCAACCTCACACGGCTCAACCTCGGTATCCTGGCCGTGGACCAGGGCGAGCCCGACCGCGCGGAGGCGCTGCTCGTCTCTGCGCTGCGTACCTTCTGGCAGCGCAGGGACGTACACTACACTCTGGATTGCCTCGACGCGCTCGGCCAGGCCTACGCCACCCAGGGCCGGGGAATACGGGCTGCGAAGCTACTCGGCGCGGTGGAGGCGGCGCGCAGGGAACTCGACGTCCCCGTACGCCTGGCCGAACGGGAGAGGTACGAGCGCCTGGTGGCACTCTCCAGGGATGGCATCGAGCAGAGTGCCTGGAGAGCCGCCTGGTCCGAGGGCCAAGCCATGTCCCTCGAAGAGGCCGTCGCGTACGCGCTGACGGCGGGAGAGCCCGCCCCGTCCGAGGAGCAGAGAAACCCGAGCGGCGGAGCGCTAACCCTTCGCGAATCGGAGATCGCCGACCTTATCGCGCGCGGGCTGACGAACCGCGAGATCGCTTCAGAGCTCTCCATCTCCGAGCGCACCGTCGCAACCCACGTCGGCAGGATCCTCAAGAAGCTGAACCTCCGCTCCAGGACCGAGGTCGCCGCCAGGGTGCTCGACCAACCACCGTCACGCCAGGCTTGAGGGCTCCGCGTTCATCGTAGCGCCAGCAGAAGAGAGACCCGGCCCCCTGGAAATACGCATACGTAGATAGCTCTCAGCTAAGGGTCAGCTAAGGGGCGGCCGCTACGATGGAAGTATGATGCGTGTATCCGGCGGCGAGAGCGAACCTTTTTCGAGCTACATTCCTGTAACGATCCCATGACGCTCGCTGCCTACGATGAAGATAGCCAGACGGCGACGAGGCCGGAAGGGATATGGAGTATGTACACAGGTCTTCAAATATCTCAGTTGTGCAAGAAGGGGACGGTCCTCTTCGCCGTGCTCGTGGTAACAGTGCTCGCCCTCGTAGCGCGACCTGCGGAGGCGGATATCTGCACCACCTGCGGCGGCGGTGGTGGAACTACCAACTCACCGCCTACCGTGAGCGCAAACCAGCCTTCCGTAACCGTCCCGGAGGGTCAGACGGCGACGAACACCGGCACCTACGACGATTCCGACGGCGACCCCGTCACCCTCACTGCCTCCGCGGGAAACGTGAGCGAGGACGCCGCGGGCAGCGGGACCTGGAGCTGGTCGTTCGGCACCTCAGACGGTCCGGCTCAGAACCAGATGGTTACGATCACCGCCTCAGACGGCATAGGCTCTTCGACCACCACCTTCTCGCTGAACGTCACCGACGTGTCTCCGACGGCCACCTTCAATGTCCCACAGAGCTCCTACGCCGGCAAGACTTTTGTCATCTCGCTCACCAACCCATCAGACCCCTCCGGCACCGACACCTCGGCGGGCTTCACCTACGCCTTCGACTGCGGCTCCGGCTACGGGGCCCGGACTGCCTCAAGCGTGGCGACCTGTCCCGCCGGGAGCGGAGCGAGCACGACCGTAAAAGGCGAGGTCTTCGACAAGGACGGCGGCTTCACGGAGTACAGGCGAACAGTAACGGTCAACGCCGCACCGCCCTCTCACGCGAACGGCAAGCTAGCGTCCGTGAGCAACCGGGACGGCAACTACGAGATATACACCATGAACCCGGACGGCTCGGGGGTAAGCCGCCTCACCTACGGCGGGGGCCTCGATCCCTCCTTCTCTCCCGACGGCTCCAGGATCGCATTTACCAGTGGTCGAGATGGCAACTACGAGATATACACGATGAACGCCAACGGCTCGAACCAGACCCGGCTTACCAACAACGCCGCGGAGGACCGCTCTGCTGTCTTCTCTCCCGACGGCTCCAAGATAGCGTTTATGAGCAAGCGGGACGGTAACTACGACATCTACATAATGAACGCCGACGGCTCCGGACAGACGCGCCTCACCAACAACCCGGCTGACGATGAGGAACCAACCTTCTCTCCCGATGGCTCGCAGATAGCCTTCGAGAGCAACCGAGACGGCACCTACAACTACGAGATCTATACGATGAACTCGGACGGCTCGGGACAAACCCGGCTCACCAACAACCCGGCAGCCGACTTCGAGCCGGCGTTCTCTCCCGATGGCTCCAAGATAGCGTTCGTGAGCGATAGAGATAACACCTCCAGCTCTAACCGTGATATCTACACGATGAACGCCGACGGCTCGGGGGTGACCCGGCTTACCAACAGCCCGTACTACGGCACGGACGCCGCCGCGTTGCACCCAGTCTTCTCTGCCGATGGTTCCAAGATCGCGTTTTTCATCGATCACTTCAACGAGAACAACGATGAGATCTACACGATGAACACCAGCGGATCGTACCAGACCCGGCTTACCAGCAACACGGTCCTCGATGCAGATCCCACCTGGGGAGGCGCGGGTGACACCGTTGCACCTGAGACGACTATCGACTCCGGTCCCTCCGGCTCGGTAGAGAGCGACTCCGCCACGTTCGGGTTCTCCTCCAGCGAGTCGGACTCCACCTTCGAGTGCGAGCTCGACGGCGGGTCTTTCTCTCCTTGCTCCTCTCCCAAGGACTACACCGATCTCTCCTGGGGGGAGCATACCCTCCAGGTTCGTGCGATAGACAAGTACGGCAACATCGATCCATCCCCCGCGAGTCGTACCTGGACGGTGGAGCCGATCGTCCTCACCTCACCGGCGGACGGGGCCACGGTGGGTGGCCCCGTGCAGCTTAGCGCCAAGGTCAGCGACTTCGTAGCAACGGTCGATCACGTCGAGTTCCTGGTCAACGGTTCTGTGGTGGGGAGCGACATCACCGCGCCCTACTCCGTCCCCTGGAACTCCACCAGTGTTACCAGCGGGGACACGGCGCAGCTAACCGCCAGGGTCTACGACACCTCGAACGACCAGGGGACTTCCGCCGCGCACACCGTAACCGTGGACAACCTCGCGCCAACGGTCCTGAGCACCAGCCCGGTCAAGGGCGCGACCAAGGTGCAGCGCAAGACCAACGTGAGCGCCGACTTCTCCGAGGCGATGAACCCCGCCTCGCTGACCTCCAAGACCTTCATGCTCCAGCAGTGGAACGCCAAAAAGAAAAAGTGGATAAAGATTCCCGCGACGGTGAGCGCCGGCAACCAGACGGCGACCCTGGATCCCTACGGGGCAACGGAAGGGGCCACGGAGAAGCCTTTGGCCGCCAAGTCCAAGTTCAAGGCGACGATCACCACAGGGGCGATGGACGTCGCGGGCAACCCGCTCGCCAAGACCTTCTCGTGGACCTTCATTACCAAGGGCACTTGAGCATGCCGGGCGAAAGCAACGAGTGAGGTAGAAGAGCAGAGGGAACCCCGCCTCAGAAACAAAGGGGCGCGGCCCCGAGGTGATCTGGATGAAAGTGTCTCACCAGGATACGCTCCGTCCAGAGATCCAGTCCCACACTTCTCGCGCCCCCCTCCCAGGCCGCTCGGCCATCGGGATAGTCGAAGCCCTTATCCAGAATCGCCCAGACGTCCGGGCCTTCGATCAGGTACGCCGAGACGAACACCAGCGGGATGGGCACGGGCACCTTTAGATGCCGTCTGCCACCTCCGCCGCCTCACCGACGGGCTGCCTATCTAGCCTCGACGGCTGTACCCCCCTCGGTCACAGAGCTCCCTCTTCACGCTGTCACCCCTGGGGAGCCGATACCTGAGGGCTAGTTCTGCAGGTTCTCGAAGATACCGGCCGCGCCCATACCGCCGCCGATGCACATGGTAACGAGGCCGTACTTCGAATTCCGCCGCTTCATCTCGTGGATGAGCTGGATGGTGAGCTTCGTACCCGTCGCGCCCATAGGGTGACCGAGAGCTATCGCTCCGCCGTTGACGTTGGTCTTCTCGATATCAAGCCCGACCTCGCGGACCACTGCCAGAAACTGCGCCGCGAACGCCTCGTTGAACTCGATGAGGTCGATGTCGTCGAGGGTGAGGCCTGCGATCTTGAGCACCTTCGGGATGGCGACCATCGGGCCTACGCCCATGATCTCCGGTCGCACCCCCCCGACGGCGAACCCCACGAACCGCGCCAGCGGCGTGAGACCGCGCCTCTCGGCCTCCTCCCTGTCCATGACGACGACCGCAGCCGCCCCGTCGCTCCTCTGGGAGGAGTTACCCGCAGTAACGGTGCCGTCCTGCTGGAAGACGGTCGGGAGCTTCGCGAGCTTCTCCAGCGACGTGTCGCGCGGCCCCTCGTCGCGCTTGAAGGTCGTCTCGAAGTGCTGGACCTCGCCGTTATCGTCTACCCAGTCGAACTCGACGTCGAGGGGGACGATCTCCTCGTCGAAGAGCCCGCTGTTTACAGCCTTCTGAGCCAAGGTGTGGCTGCGGAGGGCGTGCTCGTCCTGATCCTCTCTGCTCACGTTGAACTCGCGGGCGACCTGCTCTCCCGTGAGTCCCATGCCCATGTAGACGGCGGGGTTGGTCTCGACGAGCGAAGGATTCGGGGCGAAGTTCGGCATCTCGATGGTCGTAGACATGTGCTCGCAGCCGCCCGCCAGTATGGTCTGCGCCTGGCCGGTCATGATCCTCTCCGCCGCGTTCGCGATGGTCTGCAGCCCCGATGAGCAGAAACGGTTGACGGTCTGCGCAGGAACATGCTCGCTCATCCCCGCCCGCATCGAAGCGAGCCTGGCCATGTTGTAGCCCTGCGTTCCCTCTGGCATGGCGCAACCGATGATGACGTCCTCGACATCTGTAGGCTCAAGGCCCTCCGCGCGCTCTACCGCCTCGCGGATGGCGGCGGCGGTCATGTCCACAGGATGTATCGCCCGCAACGTGCCCCTCGGCGCCCTCCCGACGGCTGTCCTCGCCCCCGAAACGATTACGGCTTCGCGCATTGTCGCTCCTTTCAGTCGCTCAGCATTTCAGCACGCCCGCTTCGCGGGCTCTCAGCACGTCGCCCTGCGGGCGACTTGTCAGCCATTCAGCTAGTCTCGTAGTCGCAGTCTGGCCCTTAAGAGGCAACTCCTCTCGCATTCTCTCAAGCGCACGAGCGTCTCACCACATCTGGCTGAAATGCTGACAAGCGGAGGCCGGAAGGCCGGAGCGTGCTGACTAGCTGACCAGCTGATGGCTAATTCCTCTTCGGCTTTCCCGTCTTCAGCAGTGCCTCGATCCGCTCGTGGGTCTTCTCGTTCTCCAGAAGTGCGAGGAACGCTTTTTTCTCCAGATCCAGGACGTACTCCTCGCTGACCCACTGGGGCTGGTTTATGCCGCCGCCGGTGAGGGCCTCGGCGAGGTGGCCGGCGATGACGCCGTCGTACGAGGAGGCGTAGCGGCCCCACTGCAGCGTCTTCACCTGGACTTCGAGGGCCGCGCGCGTCGTCCTGCCCACGGCGTAGACGTTCTTCCCACGCTCCGGCGGGGTGTAGCCGTCGGCGAGGTCGTGGACCTCGCGCCTGGCGGCGGAGATAAGATGGTCGGCGTTCATGATTACACGGTCGTCCTCTTCGAGGTAGCCCATCTCTCTCGCTTCGAGGGCGCTGGCCGAGACCTTCGCGAGGGCTATCTGCTCGAAGGCTTTCTGGACCAGGGGCAGCGGCGGGAGGTTCGGGCTGATGTGCAGCGGGCCCGAGATCAGCCTGCGGGCCATCTCCTTCGTGCCACCGCCCGCGGGGATGAGCCCTACGCCGACCTCGACGAGGCCCATGTAGGTCTCCCCGGCGGCGACGACGCGGTCGGAATGGAGGCAGACCTCCAACCCTCCGCCGAGGGTCTGCCCGTGCGGGGCTGCGACGACGGGCTTCGGCGCGAAGCGGAGGGCCATGAGCAGATCCTGAAAGGCGCTTACGCTCCGGCCGACCTCTTGCAGGTCCCCGTTCTGGACGGCCTGGGCGACCTCGCCGAGGTTGGCCCCCACCGAGAAGTTCCTGCCCTCGTTGCCGATGACGAGCCCCACTACGTCGTCGCGCTCCAGCTCCTCGAGCGCCCTGTTGCCCATCTCGACTGTCCTGGCGTCTATGGAGTTGCCTTTGGAGTGGAACTCCAGACAGAGCACCCCGTCACCGAGGTCGAGCAGGCTCGCCGAGTCGTTGCGGGCGATCTCCTTGCCTTCCTCACGCAGCCGATCCAGGGAGACGTACATCGGGTCCTCGCGGACAGGCTCGTACTGCTTGCTGACCGGGCTGAACTGGAGCTCCGTGCCGTCCTCGGTCTTGTAGAAGCTCTCGTTGCCGGCTTCGAGCATCCCCTCTACCCAGCCGCCGACCTCGATGTCCATGGAATTCATCTTCCCGACGGTCTCGCGCACGCCGAGCAGATCCCAGGTACGGAAAGGCCCGACCTCGTGGGCGAAGCCCCACTCCATCGCGTGGTCCACGTCCTCTAAAGTGTCGGAGATCTCGGGCACCTGCCGCGACGCGTACGCCATATACGGCAAGAGCGTGTCCCTGATGTAGCGGGCGTGCCTGTCCTCGTCGGCCTTCTCGATCAGGAAGCGCAGACGCGCACCGAGGTCCCCCTGCTCCTGCGCTTCTTTCGTGATGGGGATCTCCGGGTTCTCCGCGGGACGGTATTCGAAGGTCTCGAGATCGAGGACGTCGAAGACGGTCTTGCCTGCGCGCTTGTCGCGCTTGTAGAAGCCGGCGCCCGTCTTGTTGCCCAGAAGATCCCTCTCCTGCATCTCCTTGAGCTTCTCGGGCGGCCTGAGCTCCTCGCGCGACTCGTCCTCGGGGACGGCCTCGTAGAGGTTCCCGGCGACGCCGACGGCGATATCTAATCCGACCTGATCGTTTAGCCTGAACGTGGCGGTCTTGGGGTGCCCGATGAGCGGCCCCGTTACGGCGTCTACCTCCTCGATGCCGTAGCCGTTCTCGAAGGCGTAGCGCGCCGACTGCATCCCCGCGAAGCTCCCCAGACGGTTCCCGATGAAGTTCGGCGTGTCCTTGGCGATGACGCCACCCTTGCCGAGCACCCGCTCCCCGAAGTCCCGTATGGCCTCGACGATCTCGGGGTCCGTGTCCTCCGTAGGTATGATCTCCATTAGCTTCAAATAGCGCGGCGGGTTGAAGAAGTGCGTGCCGACGAAACGCTCTCTGAAGCCCTCGGAGCGTCCCTCGGAGATTCTGTGCAAAGGGATGCCCGACGTATTGGTCGAGATTATGGCGCCCTCCTTGGCCGTCTCCTCGACGCGCTGCATGAGCTCTCTTTTAGGTTCGAGCTTCTCGATGATGGCCTCGACGATCCAGTCGGCCTCGCCCACGCGGTCGAAGTGCTCCTCGAAGTTCCCTATCCTCATCCTCTCGGCTACGTTCGCGCTCATCAGCGCGGCGGGCCTGGCCTTCTGCATCCGCTCGAAGCCGGCCTTGACGACGGCGTTCTTGTCGTCACCGTCATCAGGGGCTATGTCGAGCAGGTCCACCTCAAGGCCAGCGTTCGCGCAATGGGCGGCGATAGCAGCGCCCATCGTGCCAGCCCCGAGTACGGCCACCTTCCTGATCCTGTGCGACATACGGCCTCCCTACCCGTAAAGTTCCCTGTGCAAAGACTCGATAGCCTCTCTTACCCGCAACAGATGGACCTCGAATCTGGCCCTGATCTCCTCGTACTTCTCCTCCCCGCGCGGCGTTATCTTGTAGAAGCGCCGGCTCCTCGTGTCGGGCCGTTCCCACTCGCCATTCACATACCCCTTCTCCTCAAGCCGCCGTAGCAGCGGGTAGATCGTGTTCGGAGAGACGCTCATCGTCCCCGCGCAGATCTCCCGTATCTGAGCCATGATGGCGTTCCCGTACCCAGGCTCCTCCCTCACGATGTGCAAGACGAGCAGCGGGAAGACGTCCCGCGTCTTGACCTCGCTCAGGAAGATGTCCTTCGGCGTCGTCCTCTCCATAGACCGCCCCGCAGGCTCCGCCAACGTACCCTGTACCTGCCCTCTCATAAGAAACTTGTCAAAATTGATAATAACACGGATAATAAGTTTGCGTAAAGATACTGGCCCCTATAGAGTTGGGGTTCGGAGAGGTTCAAGCGAAGGAGGAGCTGGAGTGATCGCCGACGTCACCAGGTCTTTGGGGACCGACTACTACCTGCTCGACGAGTTGTTCACTGACGAGGAGCGAGCGATCCGGGACAAGGTGCGGGCCTTCGCCGACGCCGAGGTCATCCCCGTCATAAACGAGTACTGGGAGAAGGCCGAGTTCCCGTTCGAGCTCGTGCCCAAGGTCGCAGCCTTGAACATAGCCGGCGGCACCATCGAGGAGTACGGGTGTCCTGGCATGAGCCAGGTGGGTGCGGGGCTCGTCGCCATCGAGATGGCGCGGGGGGACGGAAGTTTGAACACCTTCTTCGGGGTCCACTCGGGGCTCGCGATGGGGACTGTCGCCATCTGCGGTTCCGAGGAGCAGAAGAGAAGGTGGCTCCCCGAGATGGCGAGGATGGAGAAGATCGGGGCCTGGGGACTGACGGAGCCGGATCACGGCTCCGATTCCGTGATGCTCGAGACGACGGCCAGGCGCGACGGGGACGGCTGGGTCATAAACGGCAAGAAGCGTTGGATCGGCAACGCCACCTTCGCCGACCTCGTCATCATCTGGGCGCGCGACGTCGAGGACGGGCAGGTAAAGGCATTCGTACTGGAGAAGGACGAGAACGGCGAGCATCACCCGGGTTACTCCACGGAGCTAATAAAAGGCAAGATGGGCAAGCGCGCCGTCTGGCAGCCCGACATCTACCTCGAAGACGTGCGCGTACCCGCCGAGAACCGCCTCGAAGGCGCCAACTCCTTCAAGGACACGAATAAAGTATTGACGGCCACCCGCAGTGGCGTCGCCTGGGAGGCCATCGGGCACGCGATTGCAGCATATGAGGCTGCGCTCCAGTACGCCAAGGAGCGCGTGCAGTTCGGCAAGCCCATAGCCTCCTTCCAGCTCATCCAGAACAAGCTCTCCAATATGCTGGCCGAGATTACCAACATGCAGCTCATATGTTATCGCCTCGCCCAGCTCCAGGAGCAGGGCAAGATGACGGGTCCCATGGCCTCCCTCGCCAAGATGAACAACGCCAGAAAAGCCAAGCAGGTCTGCGCCGACGCCAGGGACATCATGGGCGGGAACGGCGTTTTGCTGGAGTACCACGTCGCGAGGCACCTCTCGGACATGGAGATCGTCTACACCTACGAAGGCACGGATACCATCCAGTCGCTCATCGTGGGCCGCGACATAACCGGCATCAGCGCGTTTGTATAGGAGAGCTGGTCAGCACGCCGCTGGCTTCGCCGGGCGGCTCTCAGCGATTCAGCCTGTCAGCTACTAGCCTGTGGGATAGCCCCTGACTGGCCACGACTGAGCACGCCAGGTGAATAGCTGGCGTGAGAGCGCGGGGATCGCATCCGTACTAAGCTGACAAGCTGAAATGCTTCCGACCGCAGGGAGGAACCCATGAAAGCCATCAGATTGCACGAGATCGGCGGCCCGGAGAACCTCGTCTACGAGGACGTCCCTGAGCCTGAGGTGGGCGCTGGTGAGATCGTGGTCCGGCTGCACAACGCCGCCCTCAACCGCCGCGACGTCTTCGTTACGAGGGGACAGTATCCCGGCGCGAGGCCGGACGCCCTGCCCGCAATCCTCGGCTCAGACGGCTCGGGCGAAGTCGTCGCGCGCGGCGACGGCGCGGACGGGCCCTCCGAGGGGACCGAGGTCATCATAAACCCGGCGCTCCACTGGGGAGCCGACCCGCGGGTGCCAGGCAAAGAGTACAGAATTCTCGGGCTGCCCGATGAAGGGACATTCGCCCAGTTCGTCAAGGT
>CADDZK010000012.1 GCA_902812425.1 Actinomycetota bacterium | reverse complement strand
ACGTTCCTCACTCGCACTCTAATTAATTGGCGCGTGGGGAACGTGCGTCTGGTCATTCCACGAGGTCGGTCGCCAGAGGAGGCAGGGACGAACCGTTACCTGATCAGGACGAAGGCCACGAGGAACCCCGCCGTAGTGACCACCCCGACCACAGCCCCTCCTTCCTCGTATGCCTCCGGCAGCATGGTGGATGCCAGCATGGTCAGGATCGCCCCGGCTGCAAACGACTGGATCACGGCTACGATCTCCCCGGATGCCCCGGCCAGGAAGAGGTAACCGAACAGAGCCGCCAGCGCCGAGACGACCACCACAGCCCCCCACAGCCCAAGGATGTAGGCGGCTGAGTGACCTGCCTTCTTCATCCCGGCGGCAGCGGAGAGGCCCTCTGGCACGTTGGAGAGGAACACGGCCACCACGAAAACCCAGCTGACCGCCCCGCCACCTATGAGGCTTATCCCTATGGCCGCGGACTCAGGGATGCCGTCCATGAGCGCCCCCACGGCGATCGCCGTGCCCGAGCCGCCACTCTGCTGGCCCTGTGAGCGCTTGCGGTCCTTGGCGCGCCGGCTCACCGCGAGGTCGGCGGCGAAGTAGATCAGCGCCCCGAGGATCAGCCCAATGGCGGGGGAGTCGAAGCCTCCCTTCCGATAAGCCTCCTCCATGAGCTCGAAGGCCACCGAGGAGATCAGTACGCCCGCCCCCACGGCCATCACCACGGAGATAAGACGCTGGGAGGCGCCCGCGTAGAGGCCTACGAGCGCCCCTAGGAGCAGCGAGGCGCCGCCTACGAAGCCCCAGAAGGCCGCCAGCAGTGCGTCCATTAAGGTCTCTCCTTACCAAGCCGGATACAAGGATACAAGGCGGTGCAGGGTGGGCTAGCCCCACCGGGTGCGGTCATAGTCGCATCACCTAAGGTCCCCCACAACGCACCAGCGGTAAAGGGCGCGTAAAGGCTCTGTTAAGGCGCGCCCGAGGGGCCAAGACACTTGCGCATCGAACTTCTTAGAACTCCGTCAAGGCGAAGTTCGCAGAAATTATCTACCGGGCACATTGGTGGACAGCGTCGCTGCCAAGAGATCAAACTACCCTGCTCATGGATCAGCGTGCCTCGTGTCGTACTCTACCACTTCGGCTTTACACAACACTCGATGTACTGCAACCGTACTGCAACCAGACCAGAACGGAGCCGGACGGAGAAGATCAACGCAAATGGGAAATCGCTGAAAACCCCATAGACAAGCCAGATTTTCTAACAAAACAGGACGGATTAGAAGCCGTGGGGGGCATTCCTAAACCGCGAGTCGGAGGTTCGAATCCTTCCAGGCGCACTTCTAAAATATGTGCAAATTGGCGAAAAAGAAGAGAGTCCCGATTGAGTGCCGGGGCTCTCCTACACCAACAACTACACCAACGCAGGAAACTTCGTCGTAAACTCCGCCGCACACAGCATAGTTGGCCTGCCAGGAACGCCACCTGTTCCTACCCTAACTATCCCACGAATATCTGATGCACGGAGTTCTCCGAAGTTGAACTTCACATTCGTCAGAGGCTTATGATGTTTTCGTTGCGTGCGTTAAGAGGAAGGAGGCTCTCGAAGGAGCCGCTCTCGCTAGAAGAGAAAGTAAGACTGTTTTCTCTGGTTGACGTCCTCGAGTCGCTACCCGAGGAGGAGCTAGAGAAGCTTGCCCGCCTCGCCCGCGATGCCAGCTACGAGCGGGGAGAGATACTGCCAGAGCCCCAAGAGGGCGGCGAGAAGCTCTACGTCCTCAACGAGGGGCGCGTACAGCTGTACGTGGAGCTTCCAAACGAAGGAGAGATCACCCTCTCGGTGGTTGAAGGAGGAAGCATCTTCGGGGAGATAGCCGTAGCAGGAGAAGGATCTGGAAAGGTGCGCGCCCGGGCGCTGGTTCCCTCATTGGTGTGCACGCTTAAGACGGAGATCCTAGAGCAGCTCATCGAGCATCACCCCGCGGTGGCTTTGGCGATAGTGCGCATGCTGAGCGAGCGCCTTAGGCAAGCCGAGGTACGCCTTGCGGAGCTGGGCCACAAGCAGATACCCGCACGCCTTGCAAGCCTCATACTCAGGCTAGCTGCGAGCGAGGGCATCGTTAGCAGGGAGGGAGTCAGGATAGAGACCCCCTACACCCACGAGCAGCTAGGCACCATGATCTCTGCCACGAGAGCATCGGTGACCAGATCCCTAAACGAGCTACAGGCCAAAGGAGCCGTTGAAGTGGTGAGGCGCCGCATACACATAAGAGATCGCGAGGTCTTGGAGCGGGAAGCTGAGGCTCGAGTCGTGGTGCAAAGTCTGCGCACATGAGCCTAGGACGCTACCCATATTCAGCGGAGTGCGTGGAAGGGGTCTTCTAAGAAGTTCGCTCTAAGAGGGTAGGGCTACTCCTGTATAACCGACTCTGCTGGCTGAGGAGTGGTTATAGGGTCTCCGTGCAGATGTACTACCTTCCAGGTATCCCCTTCAGGTCTAAGGATCATCGTCGTGCGCAGCGCTATCGGGGTGATCTCTTCGCTACCTCCAACCTTGGCCTTCTCTCGCGCCACCGATACGACGTAGGCCAGCTCTGAGGTGACGCACTTGGCCACGGTCTCGACGACGACTACCTCGCCATCCCTAAGACGCGAGGCGGTGTGCTCAAGAGCCTCGCTAACCTGCTCCCACCCGCGCACGGGGGGGCCGTAGGGGTTGGCGAGGGTCACGTCATCTTTATGGGAGAAGGCCATCTTGTAGGGTTCGGGGTTGCCTTTGATGAACTCCTCTGCTGCGAGGTGATATTGCTCGAGCGCTTCGTCGACAGCATCTACGGCAGACATCCTGCTTGCTCCTTTCCCTCGATCCCCTGCGACCATCCTACGCTATTCAGCGGAGTGCGTGGAAGTGGGCGTCTGAGAAGTTCGCGTGTAGTCTTTTCTGCGAAGCATTAGTTGAAAGCTTTTATAGCTTATGGTTGTTATCCACTTCCGTGCAGCTGTACGTCCAAGGCTTGGGGCTCTTGCACGTCTCCGGCGTCTCGCCGAAGGTGCCCCAAGCGCCCTCGTCCTTTCGCACATCAGCCCTGGAGCGTCACGCTTCGGGTTCACACCTAGGTTCTGTGTCTTCGAAGCTTCTCGTAGTAAATACCTCCGTGAGGTCCTATCTCTAGCTGGAGATAGGACCTCACGGGTGATGCGATAGCTAGTTGCCGGTGATCTATCCTCCTTAGTCGATGGTCATCCGTTGTTGATGGTCAGTTGCGTGTTCTCAACGCAAGATGACGCGGCGTTGTGGCTGGTGTCGCCAGAGTACTCGACCTTCCAGTAGACCGTCTTGCTACTCGAGACTGCAACCGAGGTGTTGTTCGTGCTGGCCGTTCCGCCTGAGAGGTTGACGGCAGCTGGGTCGTAAAGCACGTTGCCTGTGCAACCTGCACCGTCGTACAGTGTGAACTTGACGGAGCCTGTTGGGGTCCCTCCAGCGTTCGCCGACACGGTGGCGCTATCGTTCGGGTAGAAAGATTGGCTAGAGGTGATGCTCGCGGCCGCCTTGCTCACGACGCTCGACTCGTTTGCGTCACCGCACGCCGTTGAAGCCGGGTCATGGGTGGCGTCCCCGCTGTAGCTGGCAGTCCAGTAGTACGTACCTGGCGCCGTCGGGGTGTAGTTGCCCGAGTTGTAGTCGCCGTTGCCGTTGACCGTGACGGGTTGGAGGCCAGTGTTGACCTCGTTGGTGCAGTTGGCGTCGCTGTAGAGGTGAAACGTTATCGTGCCTGTCGGGGTACCGGTGCTGCTCAGGTGAGCGGTGTCGCTGATCGGGTCGCCAACAGTGGCCGACGCCGTTGCGGTCGTGGTAAGACCAGACGGGCAGTTGCTGATGTTCACCCGCTCGGGTGGCACGAAGTCCTTGATCTCGGCGGTGAACGAGTCAGAAGAGCGGCTCTTGAGGTATGCTGAGCCGAACGTCCCGCACGACCCTGTGCCAAAGATCGCGTCGAAGTTGATCGCAGCCTCACCGAAGGTGTACGGGTCCTGCGATCCGAGGGCTGTGGTCAGTCCGCCTGTTGCACCATCGGTCTCACTTGCAGGTATCGTGGTTGTGTTGACCGAGCCAAGCGCATCGGGGTTTGAGCCACCGCTTATCACAGTAGCAGAGCCCCACTGCGCGCCTGTCCACGTCCTGATGGAGATGGTCGGGACGGTGCCACCCTTGGAGAGGTCGTAGGTTATGAGCTTGTCACCAGCTGTCCTCTTTGGCGTGACGTAAAGGGGTGCCTTGGCGGTACCGTTGTTGGCGCAGTTGGTGGCCGTGCCGTCACAGAACTTCTGATTGAGCTCGAAGTCCATGTTGGTCGTGCCTGATGGATTCTGCACACGTGACCAGAACAGCTCTAGGAACTGCTGCTCTGTAAAGACGCCGAAGGCCTTCAGGTCGCTCTTGTTGGGTGGGATCGAGCCTGTAACGACCGTCGGGGCGGGGTTGTCTTCAGAAGTACCTTGGCCGAATGACTCGTCGTTGGCTCCGCTCGGAGTGTCGTTCTTCGCTTGCACGCCGGATCGCATGGCAGTCCCAGCATCGTTGAGCCAGTCGATACAGTTGGTCGTGTTGACCTTCAGGTTCGCGCTGGTGTCGATCTCGAAAGCGCTCCCTGAGAGCGTGGCCGTGTTGGTACATGTGGCCGTTGTGCCGAAGGCGACGCCGCCAGCAATCGCGCCCACGATCAACACCAGGATCGCAAGAGGTACTCCCCTCGTGAACAGGCGTCGTTCCATCAGCGTGTTAAACCACCCCATCATGTCCTCCAGATGGAGGCACACCTACACTGCATGCTTGTTCTCCTTTCCCATCACCGCGAGAGGATTCGTCAGTGGCGGATCAGGGTAGTAAAATGACTACTACGGGGTCGGGCTCTTCTTGTATCGGTGCCTAATCGAAAAACAAGCGTCCGGCCCCTTACCCATGTAACTTCTCTTTGGCTAACCTTGCTTTATCACCTTCCTTTCCCGCGTCTGGTTGATCTGCGCCTTCCCCTAGGGCCCCCGACCCCGCGCTTCCTGTGCCGGCTTTTCCGGCACTCCCCTTGTCCTCATATCTCGCCCTTCTCCCTTGAAGTCGCAGCAAATAAAAACCGGCCATCTCATAAGTGAGATAGCCGGTTGCGCCACTGGCTCCACCCGTCTGTTAAGCGCCCACTTGCAATGGGGCGGGCTTCCTAGCCTCTATCTGCAACAAGTTTTCCGGATAACACTTTAGACCTAACCAGAGGCCAGCGCATCACTCAAATGAACTAGATTTGTAACTTTCAGAATTTTGCGGTATTCGCATAGTTTATACACCGGAGTGCGCGGAAGGGGTCTTCTAAGAAGTTGGTCTATCGGGGTGTCAAGCACCTTCAGACTCCTTCAGGAACTCCGCTAGCTCCTCGCGCCTCCTGCGCCAGTGCTTGCCGACCTTCAGGCACGGTATACGCCCCTCGCGGCACCAGCGATAAATCGTGGTCGTCTTTCCCCCGAAGTAGGCGGCTACCTCCTCGGCACTCAGGAGGGCTTCAACGATCCGCCCCTCGCTCTCGCCGCGACGCCCTTCTATGTCGTGCCTCCTTTCCCCGAGCGCAACAGTACACCACTTGAGTCCTAGAGGACACAAAAGCCTCGGGACACAGCCGAGCCACCGCGCTAGCGCGGTCTCCTGCGCTTACCTTTTACGGGTACGATCGAGTCGATGAGGTCTTCGAACACCTTGGAGTCATGCACGTAGGCGCCCGTGAGCGCTATGGAAAGCGGCACGCCCCTCGCGTCGGTGAGGACGTGCCGCTTCGATCCGGGTCTACCTCGATCTAGAGGGTTGGGACCGGTTTTTGTACCCCCCTTTTGGCAGGGACCGTAGCCGAATCCAAGCTAGCCCTCGACCAGTCGATCAGTCCGGCTTTGCCCAGTTCGTCCAGCAGTACGCGGTGCAAACGATGCCACACTCCGGCCTTCTGCCAGTCCCTGAGCCGCCTCCAGCACGTCACCCCGCTTCCGAAGCCCAGTTCCTTCGGTAACATCCCCCAAGGGATGTCGCTCTTGAGGACATAGATTATCCCGGCGAGAGCCGCCCGATCGGGAACCCGCGGCCTGCCACCGTTGGGCTTGGGTGGCTCGGGCAGCAGCAATTCCTTCGCCATGGAGCAAGGTCTAACGTTGGTGTTCCTGTTACTGGGTGTAGAGCCCATCAAGCCTCGGCGTGCTGGGGTGATGGCATCGCTCCCAACTGCTGCATCATGCCCATCATGTCAAGCTGTCCCCTGAACTCTACGATCTTCCCGTCGACGATCTGGTAGAAGACGCTACCAGGCACCTCTACGCGCTTGCCCGTAGGTAGGATACCCTGCAGCTCGCCCCGGTGCGTGCCACGGCCGGTCCACCGCTCGGCCACCCTGTCCCCTTCCGCGACCAGTTCCTCGAAGGTCGAGTGCCAGTCGGGGAACGATCCGCGGAAGGCGCCGGCGAAACCCTTCAGCCCATCAACATCCACCACATTTCCCGTGGGAAGATGGATCTGGGCGTCGGGCGCCATTAGTTCGTCCGCGGTACTCAAGTTGCCCTTGTTCCAGAACTCCTCGACGAAACGCTCCACTAACGCCTTGTTTTCTTCTGTCGACATCGCTGTGTCTCCTTCACGTTCGCCTCTACCGATCGCCCTGACGGTAGGGCAAGCGAAGGTCGAAAGATATCCCACATTTGTGGGATTTTTTGGAACGAAGGATACTTGTATAATGCTCGACCATGGAAGGCGGCAGGTCAGCGGAGCGCGTCAGGCGGGAGGTCGTCCGCCTCTCTCATGCCGGGCTGGACTCGAGGACGTTCGGGATCGAGGCCGTAAAGCAACTTCGGAAGGCAATCCCCACGGACGTTTCGTTCTTCGCCACCGCCGACCCGGCCACGCTGCTCTTCACCAGCGCCGTACGCGACGAGGTCCTGGCGCAAGCCACACCCCAGTTCCTCGAGCGCGAGTTCCTTAAGGACGATCCTGTGAAGTTCACGCGTCTGGCGAGGGCACCCTCGCCGGTCGAAAGCCTGGGTGTAGCGACCAAGGGCGAGCTAGCCCGTAGCGAGCGCTACCAGGAGATGCTCGCCCCCATGGACCTGGGGGACGAGCTGAGGGCCGCCCTCGTGGCGGGCTCGAAGTGCTGGGGCTTCATGTGCCTGCACCGCGAGAGATCCAGCCCCGACTTCACGCCCGCCGAGGCGGCCTTCCTAGCGAGGCTAGTCCCGCATCTGGCCGAGGGCCTGCGCAAAGCCCTCCTGCTTGGCGGTCCTCGAACGGCGAGCCCGCAGCCGGAGGGGCCGGGGTTGGTCTTGCTCGCGGACGATCTCTCGCTCGTGGCGATCACGCCGACAGCGGAAGCATGGCTCGCCGAGGTGCCGGATAGCGCTTGGCCAAGCTCGCTCGAGCTGCCCGACGCGGTCTACGCCGTCGCCGCCCGCCTGCTCACGCTCGAGCGTGGTGGTCGCACGCCGCCAGATCTTATGCCCAGGATCAGGCTCAGGACCGCCTCGGGACGGTGGCTGGTACTTCATGCTTCGAGGCTACGCACCACGGGGACCGAGGGGCGGATAGCCGTCATCTTCGAGGAGGCCCGGCCTGCGGAGATCGCGCCGCTGATCGCCGATGCCTACGGGCTGACCAAGCGCGAGGGCCAGATAACGAAGCTCGTGCTGCGCGGGCTCTCCACCGCCGAGGTCTCCGAGGAACTGCACATCACGCCGAACACCGTGCGCGATCACTTCAAGTCGATCTTCGACAAGGTGGGGGTGCGCAGCCGCAGGGAACTCGTCGGCCAGGTCTTCGCCCAGCACTACGGGCCGCGCATGGCGACAGGACAAGAACCTGACGCCGATGGGTGGTTCGCCTGAGCCATAGCTACAGCGTGGCCTTAACCGACCTGCATCGTCCCTCGCCTCCGGTTTCAGTCGCCCTCGACGTTTTGAAACGCACTCTTAGTTATCCTCTGAGGGCCACGGGTAACATGCCTGGCTGATAGACCTGTGATTCGCGTCGAGTTGAGGCCCAGCAAGAGGATTGCGGCGATGCGCCGGGCTATGCTTGTAACCTCAATGTCGCTATTCGGGAAATTCTCGGTTCGGCATTAGTGCCTCGGTCAATAAGCCACCACTGGCTACTACGCGGGCGAAAAAATGTGCTCAGCGAAGGTTGCACCCCTGCTACCGTCTTTGGGGACATATGGAGATTGGTAATTAGCGGTGCTGAGCGTGCCGCTGAGTACCTGGGGAAGCCGCGCCAAATAGGAGGTGCTGCGACTCAGGCCCTGCAGCACCTCGTTATCATTTCCGGGACGGTCTATCATTCGTCAAACATGGACTGATCAAGAAGATCGCCAACGCTGTTGTTAACGCACCCATTGCCGTTGGTGGCGTTGGTGGTGTTGGTCAGCTCCGATGGTTCACCTACACTACCAACACCGCCAACACCGTTTAGGTGCTCTGAGGCTCCGGGTAGGCTCAATCGAAGGACACGGTTATTTCCGCGCCATCCTGGCCGTACTGCCAACGTCTCACCCCTGCGGGCGATCTTCTTCAAGCGTTTCGTGAGTTCGTCGGGACCTCATGCCCGAGCCTGGCGCCTCTCCTTCGGTCACGCGGGCGCTCGGAGAGCTGAGCGCGCATCGGCGCTGGGCGAACGTGCGCGTGACGGGCTGCGCTGACGGCATGCTAGTCGAGCGAGAACGCGGAGCGAATGAGGCGACGCAGGCGCTCTGGCTCGCCGATCTCTGGCTCGCCGCCGCGGCCGATTCGCGCGCCGACAGCGAGGTCTCCTCCTAGAGCGTCAGTCATAGCAGTTGACCAATCGGGCTGTAGCCGCAGTACCTGAAGAACCCCCGTGCGGCTCGAGATGACACCGCAGAGAGCGCACAGCCCATCGCCTCAGCGATTGGCGAATGCGCGCCTCGGCTCTGCGCATCAGCCCCTTTATGTGTGTCTATAGTCGATGAAGACCGGAGCAACTAGAGATGGCACTCGGTTAGAAAAGATTATGGCACCGGCCACACCCACCAGACATATAAGACCGCGGCCAGCCAGAACACGACGGCTGCGGCACCGGCCGTCCAGGCAAGCACGATGTCCTGCTCTCTGGCAGCCCTGCGGGCGTACAGAACACATATGAGAGCGGTGATGAGCACACCCAGAACCCACAGAGCGTCGTCTATCCACGGCATACCCGCACCCCCTTTGCCTCCGCAAAGCCTCCTGCGTGTCATAGTAGCGTAAGGGATCACGCTGTACCTTCTGGATTGTCGGGGCCAAAGTATCCGCGTGCTCATCTCTCGTCCCTGTAGCCGAGAAGGTCCGCCGTGAACGACCCGCCTGCTACATTGGAGGTCGCGATAGTCGAGCCGGATGATCTGTGGGATGAGGTCGCACGCTTCGAACCGGCGCTGGTCTTCGCGGACCGCGCCGACACCCTCCCTGACGCCAGCAGGCGTGGCTGGGTGGAGTTTCGCCCCTACGAGGAGCCGCCGGCGAAGATCTGTCTCGGGGGTCGTCTCAAGGAGCTAGAGCAGATAGAGCTTTCGCACCTGCTCTCGGTCGTGGACGAGGCCGAAGAGCTCGCCCGGACGAGTAGAGATCTGCAGAACTACTAGCCTTCAGCGCGGGCGACCGAAGCGCTCCGCGAGCCCTGCATGAAGGCGGGCCGTGCCGATACGGGACGAGATGCGATCGCTGTCGGTCGCCAGCTCGGGGTAGTGCTCCTCGAGCATGTCCAGCCTCTGGGTGGTCCTCTCTATTGCGTCGTACGCGCGACGCAGCTTGTCCTCCCACTCCCGCCACCCGACGGTGGCAGGGCTCATCCCCGCCTCCTCCCGCATCCTGTGGATCCGCTCGGCGAGCCTTACGTAGCCCTCGTAGTGCTCCAGATATCTGTCGTAGCACTTCTGGAAGAACCTGGCAGGGGAGCTGTTCCAGCCGCGCAGGGTCACGTCGTCGTCAGGATGCGACACCCTGACCCCAAGGAGCGGCGCACCGTCCCTGGGCCGCGACGCCGCCGTGCCCTGTACGCTCGCATCCTCCTGTGTCGCCTCCCGTCTGTGCTCTGCGGGGGACGAGTGCTCGCGTATATCCGGCGTCTCTCGCACGTGGCTGTCCGGCTCTTCGCGCCGCCGACTGACCCTGGACTCTTCGCCCGTCCGATGTCCGACCATCTCGGGGACCCTCGCGCGTCGCTCCGGTTCCTGGCTCTCCTCGGAGGCGTGACCTTGTTTGTGCGCAACCTTCAACAGGAGCGCCTCCCCCTCGCGCAGGAGTTCCAGACGCTCCTCGGCCAATTCAACGTAACGACGCGCTGTACGCAAAAAAAGGACGGCGACGGTGAGGATCGCCACGCCTACAGCCAACAGGGAACCGATGCCGACATACACCAACGTCGCGCTCAACCTTCCATCTCCCTCCGAACGCCGCCGTATTCGAGTCCGAAGCCCCCGCTTCAGAGAGTATTAAAGTGTACCGGCGCCAAGATAGCAACCGGCTCTCCCCGGCCAGGCGCGTTCCCGAACCGGAGTCCGAATCCTTCCGAGCACACCCTTTCGGTCGCCGGTTCCCATGGGTCGAACAAATACAGGTACTATGTCCCCACCTGACACTCGGAAAGGGGATCGACCGTGGCCTACTTCGAAGGACAGCTCAGACGTGCGAGTACCGGGGCCGGAGACGAGCATACCGGCTACATCCTGGAGACGGAGATAGATATGTCGGCCATCCAGGACGCAGAAGACCTCGTGGGGGACCAGGTAGCCATAACCGGCGACGTGGAGATCGTCGACTTCCCCGAGCGGGGCAAGATCCTCGTCTTCAGGGCCACATCCGTGGCCGTCCTGGAGGAAGAGGACGAAGACGAGGAGGAGCCCACCGCCTAGCCCCCGCAAGGCCTCGCAAATTCTTCGAACCTGCCCCGGTCTGAAGGGTCTCCCTCAGTACCCGCCTGAGGCGGACGAGTCCCCTGTTCTGTCTCCCTGCCTGAGGTGTTCGATCTCACCCTCGAACAGCTCGACGGTGCCCCGGTGCGTGGCGAGCAGCAGAGCACCCTCCCTGGTCAGGTCCACGGCCCGGCCTTCGAGGGTCTCGCCGAAGCGCCGGACGCGCACTCTCTCTCCCAGGGTACAGTTCAGGTTTCGCCAATCTTCGAGGACGGCTCCGAAGTCCTCGATCCTGTTCAGTTCGGCGTCGAGGTTCGAGAGCAGGGCGCGCAGGAGTTCGAGAAGGTCCACGTCGTGGCCCAGCTCGAAACGGATGGTGGTGACCTTGCGGTCCGCCACGCCGAGGTCGGACGGGTCGAGGTTGGCGTTCATCCCGACCCCGAGGACGGCGTAGTCGAGAGATCTCCCTGCGATGTTCTGCGTACCAGACTCGGCGAGGATGCCGCAGATTTTCTTTCCCCCGACGAGCAGGTCGTTGGGCCACTTGATGCTGGCCTCGACCCCTATCTCCCAGAGTGCCTTCGCCACCCCGACGGCCGCCGTCTGGGTGATGCGGGAGGCGAGGCTCGCCCTGAACTCGGGGCGCAGCACGAGAGAGATCCAGAGCCCGCCCTCCGGCGAGCCCCAGGGGCGTCCGAGCCGCCCCCTTCCTCCCGTCTGGACCCTCGCGACGACGAGCGTACCGTGGGGCGTCCCTGCGCGGGCGAGCTCGCGGGCTCGCTCCTGGGTCGAGCCGAGCGCCTCGTATACCTCGACCACGCAGGCCAGCGGGCTCTTCAGGGACCCTATGGTCTCGGGACTCAGAGCTTTCAACCTATGCCCATCTCCTCGAGCGTCGCCATCTCGCCCAGTGTCCTGGCGGCGGCCTGAACCAGAGGCACGGCGAGCAGTCCTCCTGTCCCTTCACCCAGGCGCATGCTGAGGTCGAGCAGAGGGTCCAGCCTCAGGTGTTCCAGGGAGATGCGCGCCCCAGGCTCGGCGGAGCGATGGCCCGTAACTACATATCCTGCCGAGTGCGGGGCCAGGGCGCTGGCGACTAGCGCGGCCGAGTTCGAGACGACGCCGTCGAGAACGACCGGGATACCGTAGACGGCACCGGTCAGGATCACACCGACGATAGCGGCGTGCTCGAGTCCACCGATCTGCGCCAAGACCCCGATGGGATCTTCGGCGTCGGGCGTGTGCAGATCCAGAGCTTCTCTCACTACATTAACCTTGAGCTTCAGGGTTTTGTCGTCGACGCCGGTACCGCGACCCGTCGTCTCCTCCGGCGGGCGTCCCGTGAAGGTGGAGATAAGAGCCGCTGCCGGCGTGGTGTTCCCGATACCCATGTCGCCCGTAACCAGGAGATCCACACCACCACTCTCGACCAGCTCCTCCGCCACCCCGGCACCGGCCATGAGGGCCCGCGCGGCCTCCTCCCTGCCCATCGCCCGGGTACGGCTGAGGTCATCGGTCCCCGGGCGCACCTTCGCGGCCCTTAGCAGAGGGTGCCTCTCGAGCTCCGAGGCGACCCCGACGTCGAGCACGCTCACCCTCGCCCCCACCGTCTTCGCGATGGCGTTCACCGCCGCCCCTCCGTTGCAGAAGTTCCTCACCATCGCCGCCGTGACCGCCTGCGACCAGGGCGAGACGCCGCGTTCGAGTA
Organism: Actinomycetota bacterium; assembly: GCA_902812425.1. GTDB lineage: Bacteria > Actinomycetota > Rubrobacteria > Rubrobacterales > Rubrobacteraceae > Rubrobacter_D. The sequence goes on along the minus strand of CADDZK010000012.1, from coordinate 10,549 downwards.
CGCCGTGGTCCCCGGCACAGACCACCACGGCGGGACTCTCTGGGACGGGCGGCGGACACTCGCCGGCCATCCCGGCGAGCCGCGCGCCGAGCTCCTCCAGCCGCCCCAGACTACCCGGCGGTTTCGTGAGTTCGAGGTGTCGCTTTCGCGCTTCTCCAGCGGCGGACTCATCGGGCGGTTGTATCTCAGCCGCGAGCTCCCTCACCCGGTCTTCGATGGCCACGGCTAGTGATGGTGGCCGTGGTGGTGCCCCGGCTCGTCAGGATGGTAGTGGGGTGTGGCCGGGGCACCAACCTTCTCCTCGAAGCCGGGCAGGGCGACGCGGTGGACGCACACGTCGCAGTTCATGCGGATGTCCCCTTCGATGGCCTCCGTATAACGCTCGACCACAAGGTCAGCCACCCTCTCATCCGGCCCGAAGTACCCTGCGTAGCGCACCTCGACGTCGGGGTGCGCTGCGGCGAAAGCTTCGCTCTGCTCGCGGATGCGCTCCTCGAGAACGCCGGTAAACAGGAAATAGGAGAAGACCACGACGCGTTTCGCGCCGAGCCTGCGGCAGCGCTCCAGCCCGTGTGCGACATCGGGCGGGGTCATGCTCACGTAGGCGCCCTCGACGGTGGGGTAAGGGCGGCCCTCGTAGAACAGACGGGCAACCTTCGAGAGGTCCGAGTTGGCGTCGGGGTCGGAAGAGCCACGTCCGACGATCAGGACCGCGGTCTCCCTCTTCTCCTCTTCGGAGACGACGGCGGAGACACGCTCGTCCATCAGCTCCAACAATTCGGGGCGAATCCCCAGTGCTCGTCCGTAGCTGAAGCTCATCTTTGGGTGGCTCATCTTCTCGCGCACCAGCGTCGCAGGGACGTCGTCCTTAGCGTGGCCTGCAGCCAGGAGCATCAGAGGTACTGCGGCCACGTCCCGTGCCCCTCTGTGCGCCAGCCGATCCACGCACTCCGAGATCGGCGGGCGGGAGAGCTCGATAAAACCTCCCTCGACCATTAGGGCCGGGTTTCGTCGGCGCACGAGGTCGACCAGCTCGTGGAACTCTCGTGCCCCGCGCGGGTCGCGGCTACCGTGGCCTACGACCAGGAGCGCCGGGCCGGCTCCGTTCACGTGAGCGCCATCCCTGTCAGCGATATTAACCGCGTGCCTCATTCCATTCCTCCCCGTAGTAGATAAGGGCGTTCATAGCCGCCGCGGCGACCGCGGACCCGCCTTTAGGTCCCCGGTTCGCGAGTGCGGGCAGGCCGCTCGCCACGAGCGCGGCTTTCGATTCTGCGGCCCCGACGAAGCCGACGGGGAGCCCGACCACGAGCGCGGGAGCGACGTGTAGCCCGAGTAGTTCGAAGAGCGCCGTCGGCGCGTTCCCGACGACCCAGACGGCCCCTGTGCCGACCTCCCCAGCGGCGAGCCTGAAACCGGCTGCAGAACGCGTGATACCGAGCCGTTCGGAGAGTGCGCGGGTGCGGGGGTCTGAGACGTAACATAGTGTCTCGCGGCCCGTGACCCCGGCCGCCACCATCCCGACGTCCGTGACGACAGGCGCACCCTGCCGCAGGGCTTCGGTCCCACCTTCGAGAGACGTTTCGTCGAGGACGAGACTCTGCGCGTACTCCAGGTCGGCGGAGGCGTGAATGACGCGCTCGGCGACGGCGCGGGAGAGCGGCCCGAGATGCGAGAGGTCCACCAACTCACGCAGGATGCGATAGCTCTCGGTCTCTATGGGATGGATACGCCTCATTCGGCCTCCAGAAGTACCTCGACGCAGGCAGAGACCGGACAGACCTCGGCGCACTCGGCGCATCCCGAACAGCGGTCTTCGAGGACGACGAGGGGTGCGTCGTGGTCCCTGGGAGAGGGATGGATCGCCCTCTCCGGGCAGGTCTTTATGCAGGCTCCACAACCGGCGCAGGCATCCGTCACGGCGAAGATGGACCTCACGAGAAGTATCCCCTCGGGGTAACCATGCGGCCGGCCACGACCCGCGTCTGCGAGCTTCCGACGACGACTATAGTCAGCATGTCCACGTCTTCCGGACGCAGAGAGGCGAGATCCGTGATGGTAACCTGCTGCGTCGGGCGGTAGGCGTCCTTCACGATGCCTACCGGCGTGTCGGGGGGACGGTGCGTGAGCAGGATCTCCCTGACCTTCCCGAGTTGCCAGTCGCGGCCCTTCGAGCGCGGGTTGTAGAGCGAGATCACGAAATCCCCCTCTGCAGCCGCCCTGATCCTCTCCCCTATCACCTCCCACGGCGTGAGCAGATCGGAGAGGCTGACCGAACAGTGATCGTGCCCCAGCGGAGAGCCGAGAAGAGAGGCCGCCGCCTGCGCCGCGGTAACTCCGGGCACTACAACGACGTCCACGTCCTCACCCGCTAGCTCCAGTACCGGAGAGGCCATCGCGTACACACCAACGTCTCCGCTCGATACGAGCGCGGCGCTACCACCCGCGCGAGCCTCTGCGAGTGCGAGTTCCGCGCGTTCCATCTCATTACCGAGCGGCGGCGTGAGCACCCTCGTGCCCGGCCGCAACAGATGCCTGACGCGTCCCACATACTGCTCCAGCCCGACGACGAGCTCCGAAGTGACGAGGGCCTCGCGGGCGAGCGGCGGAATGAGGGCGTCATCCCCTGGGCCCAGGCTCACCAGCGCGAGCCTGCCACGCACGGGCATCCGTCCGATAGCGACCGTCACGTTTTCAGACTTTCGTTTCTCGACGACGAGCTGCGCTCCGGAGGAGATCACCGCCGCCTCGGCAACACTCGGGGTCCCGACCGCACCTCGTACTACTTCTGAAGGGTTCGGTGTTTCCACAGCAGAGAGTACTTTGGCCGGATGGAAGCGGAGCGGCACACCCAATCTATCCGCGGCTTCGAGCAGTCCCGCCTCGTCGCGCTTCACGTCGATGCTGGCGACGGCGGCGACGCTCTTCTCGGACAAATGGGCTTCCGCCAGTGAGAGGCGTAGCAGGTCGAGGATCTCGTCTGCTCTCGTCCCCCGGCTACAACCGACGCCGGCGATGAGCGAGGGCGGACGGTAGACGGCAGCAGGACGAGGCGTCTCTACGAGCCTGTCCGAGATGAGGATCAGCGGTGCCTCCCATTTGTCCGGGCGGACGACGTTCCCGGGTAGAGGCCCGAGCGGCCAGCGCCCCTCGAAGACAAGATTAACCTTCTCACCGGAGACGAGCGCAGCCCCGACAGACGCGAGGTCCGAGCCTTCCTCCAGCTGCAGACCGAGTCTCTCTCCCAGAGAGTCGAGGGCTGGGACGCCTACGGAGTCGCTCGCGGTCGTGATCACCGGCGTGGCCCCCAGAGTATCCGCGACGCGCGAGGCGAGATCGTTCGCCCCGCCTTCGTGTCCGCCGCACAGGGCGACGGCGAAGTTGACGGCGTCGTCCACCGTGATCACGCCGGGGTCTCGCAGCTTGCTTTCGAGCATAGGAGCGACGAGCCGGACGGCGGCCCCCGTGGCGAGGAAGAGCACGATGCCGTCGCACTCGTTCCAGGCGAGGTTGAGCGCCTCTTTCACTTTGCCTTCGTAGAGACGTGCGTCGGGCCAGGCGTTCGCGAGGTGTGCGGCGTTGCGGCGTCCGTTTGCGGTGGCTGCTATAAGCCCGATCACGGCCGGCTCCCCAAGACGACGAAGACGTTGCTCTCGGCGGCGAGGCGATGCAGTCCACCGACGCCCTTCATCCTGGATGTCTGGAGGAAGGTAGTCTCGACCTCGAAGCCGCAATCTTCGAGAACGTGTGCCACAGGGACGACCCTTTCGAGGGTGACAAGGGCCACCACGACCGATCGCTGCGCCATGACTGCGGAGAGCTTGACGATCTCCTCGAAATCGCCGCCTGTCCCACCGACGAAGACGGCGTCCGGCCCTGGCAGGTCTCGCAGAGCCTCGGGAGCCTCGCCTTCGATAAGCTGCACGTAGACGCCGTGTCGTTCGGCGTTGCGGCGGATACGGGCGCAGCTCTCGGGGTCACGTTCGATAGCTATGGCGGCGGCGCCGAGGCGCGCGCACTCGATGGCCACGGAGCCGCTGCCGGCACCGACGTCCCAGATTAGATCCCCCGGACCGGGACCGAGGCGCGAGAGAACGAAGGCGCGGATCGGGGACTTGGTGATCATGCCCGAACGGTGCTCGAACTCGTCCTCCGGTAGCGCCCACCGCTCCGGACTCCGGATGGCAGATGAGATCCAGTTTTTCGATCCCGGCGACCCTCCTTCGTCGAGAACGAGTACCAAGTTGGGGTCTTCCCACTCCATCCCCGCGACCGTCTCAGCGTCGCCCTGGAAGACCCGCTCGTCCGGTTCCCCGAGCCTCTCGGCGACGACGAAGGCGCGATCGAGGCCATCCAGCGCCTGCGCGAGTCGGGCAGGTCCGAAGTCCGGGGAGGTGAGGACCGCGACCTTCGGGTGGGCGCGGCAGACGTTGACGGCGCGACGGGGGTCGCGCCCGTGGGCGCTGACGGTGAGGGCATCGTCCCACGAGAGCCCGACCCGCGCGAACGCCAGAGCGACCGAGGAGAGGCCTGGCACGACGCGCAAATTCTCCTTTCCGAACCGCACGCCGAGCAGACGCACGATGCCAAAGAAACCGGGGTCCCCCGACGCGAGCACTACTACAGGGCCTTCCGTGGCCTCGATCCGCGCGAGCACCTCGGAGAGGTCTCCCTTCAAGACTACGCCGCGCTCCACGCCGAGCATTTTCAGATGCCGCTCGCCGCCCGCCACGAGCGCCGCGTCCCGCAGCGACCTTTCGACCTCATCGCCCGGCGGTCGACCATCGAGGCCAACAACGGTTATGCGGCTCATGCGGTGCTCCAGGTCGTCAGATCCAGGGCTCCGGGGCTCGACCCCGCGGGGTCGAGGGTTTCGAAGTCGACCAGGATCACATGAACCTCAAGCTTACCTTGAGCATACTCCGTGAGATTCTCTGCGGCCTGCCGGCAGAGGAGGTCGCCGGCCCTTTCCAGCTTCGCCGAGCGCCAGAGCTCGTAGGCGTGGCGGGCTGTGTTGGCGCCTTTGACCTCTTCGATAAGTTCGCGCGAGCCGCCGGCCTTCGCCGTGATCTCTGCCAGCAGCTCGTTGTCTACTTTCGAGCGGGTCCAGTGGGTCATCATGACGCCTGCGGCGAGCTTGGAGATCTTACCCGCCATCCCGACGAAGAAGCAGCGCTCCAGCCCGTTATGCACGGCCTTCTTTATGGCCTGCCCCGTGAAGTCTCCGACCTCGACGAAGTTGACCTCTTCGAGTTGTGGAAGCAGGCGCATCGCGGCCTTCTCGGTGAGGCCCCCGGTCGAGAGGACGAAAGTCTTGTGGCCCTGAGCGCCCATGACGTTTATGGCCTGCACGACGCTCGCGGCCCACGCTGCCGTCGAGAAGGGGCGCACGATGCCTGTGGTACCGAGAATGGAGATGCCGCCGACGATGCCGAGGCGGGCGTTGGTCGTCTTCTCGGCCATCTTCTCGCCGCCGGGGACGCTTATGACGACCCGGACGCCGCGCTCGTCGGGGTCGAGTACCTCCTCCACTGAGTAGGAGATCATACGCCGCGGCACAGCGTTTATGGCCGGTCCTCCGACAGGGAGCCCGAGCCCCGGTTTTGTGACGACTCCAACCCCCTCGCCCCGATCTAGCTCCAGACCGGGTTCCGCCCGCCACGAGACGCGGGCAGTGAGGTGCGCCCCGTCCGTAACGTCGGGGTCGTCGCCCGCGTCCTTGACGATGACGGCCTCGGCCCACGAGTCTCCCAGCTCGCACCGCTCTACCTCGAACTCGACGCGCCGCTGTGCACCCTTTTTGGGCAGCTTTATATCGACGTGGGTCTGCGGCACGCCGCTCACGAGCGCACGGGTCGCAGCTTTCGCCGCGGCGGCTGCGCAGGTACCCGTGGTCCAGCCGGTCCTGAGCCTCTCGCCCTTGACCTTCTCCATGCTCGGGGGCATGGAGGGCTCGCGGAGCTTACGTGGCGGCATCGGCTCCTTCCTCTGCGGGCTTCGCCCGGCGGAACATGTGCGAGAACTCGGGGCTGTAGAGATGCGAGCGCGTCCCGCCGGCCCCGAGTCCGGGACCGACCAGGATTAGCGCCTGCCTGGTGAAGCCGGCCTCCCTCACCCGGTCAGCGAGCTCTGCGAGGCGGCATTCTATGACCTCTTCGTCGGGCCAGCTCGCCCGATACACGACGGCGCAAGGGGTCTCGGGTGCGTAGCCGCCCTCCATAAGTTCTTGCTGCAGCGCGCGCGGTTTCGCCGCTGAGAGGAAGATCGCCATGGTCGTCCCGTGCCTGGCAAAGCTACTTATCTCCTCGCCCTCCGGCATCGGGGTGCGGCTCGCGCGGCGCGTCAGGATGACTGACTGGGAGATCTCTGGCACGGTCAGCTCGCGCCCGATGGCGGCTGCTGCTGCGCCTAAAGATGAGACGCCGGGGACTATCTCCCAATCGAGACCTATCTCCTCGCAGAGTTCGATCTGCTCCATCACGGCCCCATACAGGCTCGGGTCGCCGGAATGCACCCGTGCAACCTTCAGGTCCTCGTCCACGGCCCGCTCGTAGAGATGACGCACGCCCTCGAGAGGTATGGTCGTTGACTCGACGATCTCCGCGCGGGAACTGGCGTATTCCAGAACGTCTCCGTGGACGAGGCTCCTGGCCCAGATCACCACGTCAGCTTCTCCTATGAGCCTCGCTCCCCGGACCGTCAACAGGTCGGGGGAGCCCGGCCCGGCCCCTATAAACCAGACCCTACCGCCCATCGTTCGCGCCTCTCATACCCGTCTCTTCTTCCGTAACGGGTCCACCCGCTTGCGCAGGTAGACCCTCCGGTAGCCCTCGTCGAGCTTCCGGTGGGTCTCCTCGAAACCGAGACGCTCGTAGAAAGCCAGGTTCTCCCACATCTTCTCGTTGGTGTACAGCCGAATCTCCGACAGCTCCGCCCCGGCAGCCATGCCATCCGCGAAAGCCATCAGCTCCTTACCGATACCTTCACCCTGCCGCTCCGGCCTGACGGCCACGCTCCTTATGAACAGGTGACCACCCTCCGCCCTTGCCTCTATCGTCCCGACCAGCTCTCCGGCCTCGACCATCACATAGGTCTCGCCGGCCTCGACCGCGGCGGCGTGGTCCTCGCGCATGGGCGCGGGCTCTTTGCCGATGCGTCCCACGTACTTCGCGTAGGCCGCACGTACGCACCCGGTGACTTCGGGGACGTCCCCGCTGTCGGCCAACCGTACCGTCCTGCTCACGAGCCCTCCTCGCGCTCTCTTCCGGTAAAGATCACCGTAGACAAGTACGTTCCTTCTCGTCCTGCCATCCCCCGCGCAGGCAAGATCTCTTCGCCCTCGATCCCGAGCCTCGCCCCGTACACCGCACCCTCCAGCCTTCCACACTCCTCAGCTACCCCGAGCACCTCCCCGAGCCGGCGTCCTCCCTTGTAGCAAACCACCGTCTCGAACCCGGCGAGCGCCTCTCTCAAAGGCTCCTCCCCCGCCGTGAAAGGCAGGAGCGCTAGCCGCTCGTCGCCTTCGAGGAGAATCGTCCCACTGCGCGAAGCCAGGTCCTGCAGCGCCGTGATCCCTGGTACTGTCTCAACCTCGACTTCAGGTAACATCTCACGAACGGTGCGTGCGAGATATGTGAAGGTCGAATAGACGTTAGGGTCTCCGATCGTAGCGAATGCGCACGTCTTGCCGCCGCGCAGGTGATCAGAGACCTCCCGCGCGGCGTTAGTCCAGTTGTGCTCACGCGCCTCCCTGTCGTCCGAGAGGGCGAAGAGGAGGCGTGTGATCCTCTCTCTATCGAGGTACTCGCGCACCGTGGCCTCGGCCCGGCCTACCTCGCCCGTATCCGCCACGGGCACGAAGACCTCGTCAGCCTCCCGCAACACGCGCAGACCCTTGACCGTCAGCAGCTCGGGGTCTCCCGGCCCTACCCCCACCCCGACGAGCCGCCCGCTCATATCCCGGCCTCCACAGCGCTCCGTGACGCTGCCCGCACGAGCCTGCGCGGCAACTCCGGCGTCGCGGCCCAGTGGGTGTGCAGGTAGCTGGCGTGCACTCCACCATCCACGAAGCCTTCAGGACCGCGACCTGCCAGCTCCCAGGCTGGCCTCTCACCGGCCCCAGGCTCGACTGCCGAGTAGTGAAACTCGTGGCCACGCACGTTAGTGCCTGGCTCCGCCAGCGGCGAATCTGTCAGCGCGCGGGCCTCCCTGTAACCGAGCGTGAGCCGATCCGTCATCCTGGCCGTGGCGTCGAGCACGCCACACATGGGATGCCCGTCCAGCTCGCGCACCAGGTACAGAAGCCCGCCGCACTCGGCGACGATGGGACGGCCACGCGCGGCGAAGGCGCGTACCTTCTCGCGCATCCCGCCGTTTGCGGAGAGGGCTTCGGCGTAGGTCTCGGGGAACCCGCCGCCGATGTAGAGAGCGTCCGTTCCGGCGGGCAGGTCCTCATCCTCGGTCGGATCGAAGGTGACGACCGCAGCCCCGGCGCCCTCAAGCAACTCCAGGTTCTCCCTGTAGAGAAAGCTGAACGATGGTCCTGTGGCGACCGCTACTCTGACACCCTCCGACCTTTCCTCCTCAGGAGATTTGGGGCTCCAGGGCTCGACTTCCAACGGTCCGGCCGTGCGGGCCAGTCTCACTATATCGTCGAGGTTCAGGTAACGTGAGGTTACGGTTCCGAGAGCGTCGAGCGAACGTCTAGCCTCTCTGTGGCGCTCGGCGACGGGGACGAGGCCGAGGTGCCTGTCAGGCGTCTGTATATCGCCGTCGCGGCGCAGGGCGCCGAGGACTGGGATACCGAGAGGTTTCAGGGCGTCGCGGAGCATCTTCTCGTGGGAGGGGGAGCCGACGCGGTTCAGGATCACACCTCCGACGCGCAGCTCCGGGTCGAAGGTCGAGTAGCCGTGTACCATCGCCGCGACGGAGCGGGCCATCGCACAAGCATCGACGACGAGGACGACGGGCGCTTTCAGTAGCTTGGCGACGTGGGCGGTCGAGGCGTACTCTCCACCGCCGCTCTTGCCGTCGAAGAGGCCCATCACGCCCTCTATGACGGCGATGTCGGCGTCCTTTGCGCCGTTGGCGAAGAGAGTACCTATCAGGTCGGGGCCCGAGAGGAAGGCGTCGAGGTTGCGTCCGGGACGGCCTGCGGCGAGGGTGTGGTACGAGGGGTCTATAAAATCGGGGCCGACCTTGAAGGGGGCGACGCGGTAGCCCTCTGTGGAGAGCGCGGCCATCAGTCCCGAGGCCACGGTCGTCTTGCCCGCGCCCGAGTGGGTGCCTGCGACGACTATACGTGGGGTCTCTACCATTCGATGCCCTTCTGGCCGCGGTAGCCCTCGTCGAAGGGGTGTTTGATCTTGTTTACCTCGCTGACGAGGTCGGAGATCTCCACCAGCTCGGGCGGAGCGTCGCGGCCCGTGATGATGACGTGCTGGAATCCGGGGCGGTTCTTGAGGACCTCGACGACCTCGCTGGTATCAACCCAGCCGAACTTCATCGGGTAGGTGAACTCGTCGAGGAGCAGCATGTCGTAGGTCTCGTCGGCCAGACGACGCTTGACCTCCTCCCAACCCTCGCGCGCCTTGTCCGCGCTCTCTACCAGGTCTTTCGAGGTCCAGGTCCAGCCGTCGCCCATCTTGAACCAGTCGATGTTCCCGAGTTTCAGCGCGGCCTGGTGCTCGCCGACCTTCCACTTACCGCTCTTCACGAACTGGTAGACGCCTATCTTGTAGCCCCTTGCCCAGCCTCTGAGCATGACCCCGAATGCGGCCGTGGACTTGCCCTTACCGTGGCCCGTGTTGACGATCAGGAGTGGCCGCTCCCTGTTCGATCTCTTCCTCAGCCGCCGCTCTCTGGGTTCCCTCGTCTCTCGCGTCTCGCTCACGCCACCCTTCTCCTCTCGATGAGATCCACGAGCGAATCGGCGCGCAGATCCTCCAGGCGCAGGCACCGCGCCCCCATCGCCCCGGCCAGCTCGCCCGCCATCCCCAGCCGGACGTAGCCTTCTTCGGTATCAACCACGAAGGATGTTGCCACGAGAGAGCGAAGTCGAGCCGCGTAAGGCCGCGGGTCGGAGCCCGCCGTTGCCCTTCCATCGGTCAGCAGTACGAGCAGCGGCCTGCGCTCCCTGTCACGCATTCTCTCCCTTTGCAACACCTCGGTAGCCTTCTCGATGCCGGCGGCGAGGGGTGTACGGCCTCCTGTCGGAAGCTCTTGCAGGCGCGAGGCTGCAAGCTCCACGCTCGACGTCGGGGGCAGGAGTATACGTGCGTCTTCCTTGCGGAAGGAGATCAGGGCCACCTTGTCGCGGCGCTGGTAGGCGTCGTTCAAAAGGGAGATGACGGCGCCCTTCACGGCGGACATACGTTTGCGGGCAGCCATCGAGCCGCTCGCATCGACGAGGAAGAGGATCAAATTCCCCTCCCTCCCCTCTCTGACGTTCTCCCGAAGATCGGACGAACGAATCAAGAGACCCGATCCTTCCCGACCCCGGCTCTTCTGGTGCGGCGCCGCAGCCCTGAGTGTCGCCGCACCAGAAGAG
>CADDZK010000011.1 GCA_902812425.1 Actinomycetota bacterium | reverse complement strand
CCTCGGCATCGTCTACCTCATCATGGTCGTTGGTGCGGCGCTGTTCATGAGGAACCCCCCGGAGGGATGGAGGCCCGCAGGGTGGGAGCCCGACACGACCGAGCGCAGCGACCGTTCTGGCATAGACTACGACCTCGGCGGCGCCCTGAGGACCTGGCAGTGGTACGTGCTCTGGGCGCTCTTGTTCCTGAACGTGACCGCGGGCATCTCCATCATCACGGTGGCCTCGCCGATGGCCGTGGAGCTCGCCGGCGTCAGCGCGACCGTCGCCGCGGGGCTCGTCAGCATCATCTCGATAGCCAACGCCTCCGGGCGGTTCTTGTGGGCCTGGTTCTCGGACGCCATAGGGCGCAAGTGGGTATTCTTCGTGATGTTCCTCCTGCAGGCCGTGCTCTTCATATTGCTGCCCTTCCTCGGCACGGTGTACTTCCTGCTCGCCGTGATCTCTTTCATCATAGTCTCCTGCTACGGCGGGGGCTTCGGGACGATGCCGGCGTTCAGTGCAGACTACTTCGGCTCGGCGAACGTGGGCAAGATCTACGGCCTCATGCTGACGGCCTGGGGCTCCGGCGGCGTGCTCGGTCCGCTCCTGATCTCCCGCGTCATCGACCTGACAGGCTCATACACGCTGGCCTTCTACATCATCGCGGCGATCATGGTGGGCAGCGCCGTCGTCGCGTTCATAGTCCGTCCGCCGACGCGGCGGTCCGAGGCCGGTGCCCCGCAAACAGAAGGGGCGAGGGCCTAGAGACGCTATTGATCTCCCGAGGAGGGCCGCCACATACGCCCGGCGTTCCTCCTCTTAGGACCGCTCTCCGGGAGGAGTGAATCTCGCTCTTATCTGTTTGACCGGTTGTATAAGCGGATGTATAGTTGCCACTATCAAGGGGTGAAGGATCTTGGACAACTTACAGACGGGTGATCTAGCCGGTTAGCGCGGCCAGGGAGGGGTGCGCCGGGTTCAGGCTAGCCAGGATGACGAGGATCGAGAGGAGGAGGCAATGAGCGAGCGTAGCTTGCAAGAGGACGACATTCGCCGGATCGTGAGGGATGAGACCCAGGGGGCGGGAGAGGCACCAGCAGATCCGGGCATAGCGGACCCCGCCCCGCTCGGGCTGGCGGCCTTCGCGCTGACGACCTTCGTATTGAGCCTGTTCAACGCCGGCCTTGTGAATGCGGCGGGCGAGCCCGTGGTGTTTTCGCTGGCGCTCTTCTACGGCGGGCTCGCACAGTTTGCTGCGGGGATGTGGGAGTTCAGGAACAGGAACACTTTCGGCGCGACGGCGTTTACTTCTTACGGGGCGTTCTGGCTGGCCTTCTGGGGGTTCGAGCAGTTCTATGCGGGCAAGATCCCCGAGGCCCAGCTCGGCGCGGCCGTCGGGTGGTTCCTCATCGCCTGGGGCATCTTCACGGCGTACATGTGGGTCGGCTCCTTTAAGGTCAACACGGCCGTGATGGTAGTGTTCTTGCTCCTGACCCTGACGTACTTCCTGCTTGGGATCGGGGAGCTCTCCGGCGCCAGCGGAATAGCCACGATAGGCGGCTACGTCGGGATCGCCACTGCGATAGCCGCGTGGTACGCATCGGCGGCAGGGGTCATCAACAGCAACTTTGGACGTACGGTCCTGCCGGTCGGTGCGGCTGGCTAGGGCGATGAGCGAAGGAAGCGGGAGAGAAGATGAGCGAAGAGCAGGACGGAAGGATACGTACCTACGAGCCGCCGGAGGAGTTCGCCTCCAGGGCTAACGTGAGCGATCCTTCGGTCTACGAGGAGGCCGAGCAGGACTACGAGGGGTTCTGGGAGGGGTTCGCGAGGGAGCTGCACTGGTTCAAGGAGTGGGAACAGGTCCTCAAGTGGGACAGACCCTACGCCGAGTGGTTCGTCGGCGGCAAGCTGAACGTCTCATATAACTGCCTGGATTACCAGATAGAGCAGGGCAGGGGCGAAAAGACGGCCATCCTCTGGGAGGGCGACGAGCCAGGGGACTCCAGAACACTCACCTACTCGGAGCTGAAAGCGGAGGTATGCAAGTTCGCCAACGTGCTCAAGGGACTCGGGGTCGAGAAGGGTGACCCGGTTGCGATCTACCTCGGCATGGTCCCAGAGCTGCCCATCGCCATGCTCGCGTGCGCCCGCATCGGGGCTCCCCACTCCGTAGTCTTCGGCGGGTTCTCGGCCCAGAGCCTTAGGGACCGTATAAACGACTGCGAGGCGAAGATCCTCATAACGGCCGACGGCGGTCCGCGCGGCGGGAAGGCCGTCCCGCTCAAGCAGAACGCCGACGAGGCGCTGGAGGATACGCCAACGATCCAGAACTCCATAGTCGTCAGGCGCACGGGCGAGGACGTTCCCTTTCAGGAGGGGCGCGACCTCTGGTTCCACGATCTGGTGGCCGACGCCGACGACGAGTGTGCTGCCGAAGAGATGGACTCCGAGGACATCCTCTACATCCTCTATACCTCGGGCTCGACGGGCAAGCCCAAGGGCGTCGTGCACACCACGGGCGGATACCTAACGCACGTCTACGCAACCACGAAGTGGGTCTTCGACATAAAAGAAGACGACGTCTACTGGTGTACGGCTGACATAGGCTGGGTCACGGGGCACTCCTACATCCTCTACGGTCCCCTCTCCAACGGGGCCACGACCCTGATGTACGAAGGCACCCCGACGTACCCTGAGAAGGATCGTTTCTGGGAGATCGTCGAGAGCCGCAAGGTCAACATCTTCTACACAGCACCCACCGCCATCCGCGCGCTGATAAAACTCGGTAGAGAGTACCCCGACAAGCACGATCTCAGCTCCCTGAGGCTGCTCGGGTCGGTGGGCGAGCCCATCAACCCGTGGGCGTGGGAGTGGTACCACGAGGTCATCGGCGGCGGGCGTTGTCCCGTCGTGGATACGTGGTGGCAGACGGAGACGGGTGGGATCATGATAACCCCCCTCCCCGGCATCACGACGGCCAAGCCCGGCAGCGCCACCCGCCCATTCCCCGGCATCAAGCCGGCGATCTACGACGAGAACGGCCAGCCCGTTGACGGCACGGATACGGGATACCTCGTCGTTGAGCGGCCGTGGCCGGGGATGCTGCGCACCATCTACAAAGACCCCCAGCGCTACGAAGACACCTACTGGAACGTCTACGAGGGTGTGTACTTCGTCGGTGACGGCGCCAGGCGTGACGAGGACGGCTACTTCTGGATCATGGGCCGCATAGACGACGTGATGAACGTCTCGGGGCACCGCATCTCGACCGCCGAGGTCGAGAGCGCGCTCGTCTCCCACGAGGCCGTGGCCGAGGCCGCGGTTATCGGCAGGAAGGACGAGGACAAGGGCCAGGCCGTCTTCGCCTACGTGACCCTCGAAGGCGAGAGGGAGGGATCCGAGGACCTCAAGGCCGAGCTACGCCGGCACGTACGCAAGCAGATAGGGGCCATCGCGAGCCCGGACGACATGATCTTCACCGACGACCTCCCGAAGACGAGGAGCGGCAAGATCATGCGCCGCGTCCTGAGGGCGGTCGCTGAGGGTGAAGATGACTTTGGGGATACCTCGACCCTGGCCGACCCCGGTTCCGTCGACTCCCTGCAGGAGCAGGTCAGACAGCAGATCTGAGCCCCAAGGTACCGCCACGCGCATCCGAGCCCTCGCTACTAACGGCGGGGGCTCTTCCTGTATTCTTACGTGAAGGAAGAGCGTAAATGGACATAACCGTCCGCCACACGGAGCCAGAGGACTACGAGGCGCTGCACCGCATCATGAGCGGCCCGCGGGCGATGGCGGGCACCCTGCAGCTCCCCTTCCCCTCCGCCGAGATGTGGCGCAAGCGGCTCGCGGAGCCCCCGGAGGGTTCGTATTCGCTGGTGGCCTGCGTGGACGGCGAGGTGGTCGGCAACCTCGGTCTGGAGACCTCCCCCCGCCCGCGCATACGGCATGTCGGCAGAATCGGGATGGCCGTGCGCGACGACTGGCAGGGGAAAGGCGTCGGGACGGCGCTGATGGAGGCGGCGCTGTACCTGGCGGACAACTGGCTGAACCTCACGCGCATCGAACTGCACGTCTACGTGGACAACACCGCTGCGGTAGCCCTCTACAAGAAATTCGGGTTCGAGGTGGAGGGAACGCACCGCCGCCTGGCCTTCAGAGATGGCGAGTACGTAGACACCTACTCGATGGCCCGTCTCAGGCCTTGAGCGCCCTGTCTGCCTCGCGCACGCGCCTTGCAAGGAAGATCAGGCTAACCAGCGCGACGACGAGACCGAGGAGCGCGACCCCACCCTGAAGGCTGTTGAACGTGTCCCACAAGGCGTGAAGTACGACGGCGGTAAGGAAGGCAGCGACGACCCGCCAGTTCAGGACCGCGTGGCCGGCCTTGATCCTCTCCCGCCACAGGACGGCGCACACGAGGCCCGTCCAGGCCGCGTGCCCGGCTGGGGACATCAGGCCGCGGACGAGCAGCACCTCGTCGAGCGCCCCGAGGCTGCCCCTGGACTGCAGCAGGGTGACGAAGGCGTAGCCCATCGTCTCGAGCGCGGCGAAGCCCATCGCAGAGGCCACGCCGAACAGTATCCCCGACGCCTCCGAACGGTAGCGCCCCGCGAAAAAGAAGACGAGGGGGAAGATCAGCTTGGCGCCCTCCTCGATGAAACCGACGCCCAGCAACGCGAAGACTCCAAGGCGCTGCAGCAGATCGTACTCCAACGTCCCTGCGACGAGCGTGCCTACGGCCCCACCCCAGAGAAAACAGGTGGCCAGAGGACCCACGGGGACATCCCAGTCTGGTAGCCGTTCGTAGAGATAGGCGACGAAGACGACGGGCACGAGGAAGGCTCCGAGCAGGATCACCGAAGGCACGAAGTTCGGGTTGCTCGTCGTAACGAGGACCCTCTCGGTAAAATACAGCAGCACGAGCCCGGCGATAAAGATGCGCAACCATCGGTGTCTCAGAATGTGCATCCGCTCCCCGTGGTCCTTCTTCTACCACCTTTGGTACGGCGATCCGCCAGTTAACCTTACTCGCTCTCGCCGTCGCGCGCTAACTCCCCACGACGGCGACGAGCCCCGCTATGCCGAGCAGGTACAGAGACAGGACTACGAGGGAATCGACGCCCATCCCGAGGACCTTGCGTCGCGGTCTGAAGACCAGTCCCCACACGTAGACCGTCGTCAACAGGACGCCCAGACCCGTCAGGTATATGTCCGTGCTCCTCAGCTGCGGCAGGACAGCCTGATCTGAGATGAGACCCGCCACAAGGAATAACACGGGCAAAAAAGCGTTGCCGCCGAAGATGTCGCTGACGGCGAGCTGGTAGTCGCGAAGCCTGACGGAGGCCAGCCCGGTCGAGACCTCGGGGAGGGCCGTCGCTGCGGCCAGAACGGTCGAACCGAAGAGCACGCCGCTCATGCCGATCCGCCCGGCTATGGCCTCCCCACTCTGCTCCAGCGCCACACCGGCGGCGAGCGTCACGGCCGACGCCAAGGCTAAAACGACTGTCACCCTCGAAGTGCTCACACCCTTGCTGTGAGCATCACGCTCCTTTTTGGTCCTGGCGACGCCGCGGGGTTCCTCCTGTCCACCCGGTGCTTCTCCCCTCTCCTGCCACGGCAGCCAGCTACGGGCCCTTGCAAGGAGCAGTACACCGGCCACCCAGAGGGCGGCTATCAGGAGGCCTCCTGGCGCGACCCGTTCGAAGATGACGGACGGCGGAAGCTGGCTGCCCATGATGGCGACGACGAGCACGGCGACGACCAACGTGCCTTCGAGCACGAGCACGAGGGAGGCCGCCAGGTACGTCAGCGGATCATCCTCGCGCACCCCGAAGACGTCGAGGACCACGAGCACGACCGTCTGGATGGCTATGCCGCCGAGTATGTTTCCGATGGCGATTCCGAGCTCGCCGCTCATGGCGGCGCTCACGGTTATGGCGATCTCGGGCAGGTTCGTCGTGATCGCCAGGAACAACAAACCACCGAGCGCCTGTCCGAGCCCGAAGCGCTCGGAGAGCACGTCCGTAGCGTCGGAGAGCCTGATGCCGGAGATCCAGACAGCACCCGCCGCCACAACGAAGACGGGTACGAGCAGGCCGAACGTACCTAACATACAATTCGCTCCGCACTGAGTGTAACGCCGCGCCTCTCCCGCCGCGCTACGGAGGAGCTTTTTCTACCGCAGGGTACAATCTAACGCTGTATGCGGAGAATAACTGAGAGCGGCGGAGCCTGCGGGTTGTGCGGTCGCGTTGTGGAGCGGCGCACCAGGCACCACCTGATCCCGCGCAGCCGCCACACCAACAGACGCGTAAAGCGAGCTTTCAGCCCCGAGGAGTTGCACCGCACCGTGCCGCTGTGCGGCGCCTGCCACCGCCAGATCCACCGTACCCTCACGGAGAAGGAGCTGGAGCGGGAGTACAACACCGTGGAGGCTTTGCTCTCCCACCCCGGCATCTCCAGGTTCGTGCGGTGGATCGAACGCAAGCCCCACGGCGTCGTAGCCCGCGGCCCGTCAGGACGCTAGTCCAGGCTCGCGTTAACCCGGATATCCACGTTGCCTCTCAGGGCGTTGCTCACAGGGCAGCCCTGCTCCGCCTGCTCGACGGCGCTCTGGAAATCTTCCGCATCTATACCAGGGACGTGTCCGCGGATGTCGAGATCGACGCTCGAGACCTTCACGTTGTCTACGTCGAACGTGCACACTGCGGTGATCTCCAGTCTCTCTGGAGGTGTGCCTCCCTCGGCAAGTACGTTCGAGAGCGCCATCGCGAAGCACGAGCCGTGGGCGGCGGCGATGAGCTCCTCGGGACTGGTCTTGCCGTCAGAACGCTCGGTGCGCGAGGCCCACGTTACGGCCTGCTCATCGAATGCACCGCTCCCGACGGTGAACCTGCCGTTACCTCGGGGGAGATCCCCCTCCCACACCACCTCGGCCCGCCGTTCCGCTGTCGCCATAAGCTCCTCCTGTCTACTCTATCGAGCGCAGAATGCTACCAGAGCCCGTACGTGTAGGTCCGTGTGGGCTCTTACTACTGGCCCCTCTCGCGAGCAGCCGCCTCTTCCAGCTTGCTCCTGTAGAACTCCTCGGTCTCCGGTTCCCCTATCCGGATATGTTCGCTACTCGTAACCTCTCCGAGCAAAGAAGCCGTCTGGCTCAGCGATGCCTCCATGTCGAAATCGTTGAAGCTGGAGATGCAGTCCTTGGGTACTATGACGTTGAACCACCTCATGGCGGCGCTGGACGCCGTATAGTGGACACAGATGTTGGCGACCGTGCCGCAGATGATAAGCGTATCCACGCCCCACACCCGCAGCATGTGCTCTAGCTGAGTGCCGTAGAAAGCATCGTAGCGTGGCTTGCGGATAGTCGGGTCGTCCTCACCTGGAGCAAGCTCTTCCACCACCTGCCAGCCCCAACTCCCCTCGCGGCAATGCTCGCCCCAGATCTCCCACTCCGGGTCACCGTCCCTGTGAGTATCCTGGACAAAGACCACCCTCATCTCGGCCTCCCGCGCCAGATCCAGCAGGTTCCGTATCGCCGGTATGGTTCTCTGGGCGCTAGGGACGACGAGGGCGCCGGGCTCCTTCACGAAATCGTTTTGCATGTCCCCGATTATCAAGGCCGTTCGGCTCGGGTCTACACGAACGCTATCCTGCACCCCGTACTCAGGGACCTCGACGGTGCGTGCCATACAAACCTCCTCTGTACGCAGGGCCCACACTCAGTTTACCGCCGCTGTCCCAAGAAGAGAGCACGTACTGGAGCCCGACTTTCGGGCTCCAGTACGTGCTCGCCTACGAGAGGCCGGTCTCCTGCATCCGCGACGCCTGGGCCGCCCGCCTGATGGCGGCGGCCAGCTCTCCTTCGGGGTCGTGTTTGGCCACGAACCCCACGGCCCCGGCGGCGAAGGCCCGGCCCACCACCCTCGCGTCGTCGTGCATGCTCAACATCACGACGGCGGCGCGGGAACCGCTCTCGGTCAGCGCCTCGGTCGCCTGTATACCGTCCATCTCGGGCATCGACACGTCCATGAGGACCACGTCGGGAGAGAGACTCCGCACCTGGTCCAGGACCCAGCCGTTCTCCGCCTCACCCACTACCTCGAAGTCGGGTTCGACCTCGAGGCGCATCTTCAAGCCTCGCCGCACCACGGCCTGGTCGTCGACGAGGAGGATTCTGATCTTCTGTTCTCGTGCCAGCATCCGCCGTACCTCCGCTGCAAAGATTATCTGGATAGAGTAAAAATCCTCGCGTCCCAGCGTGCATCGGACGATAGGCTGACCCCGGCCTGGGACTTTAGGCGGATACGATCCTACGCAAAACTGGGTAGACAGGCCCGTGGGTCTGGATGGTTGCGGCATCGCTGCCCGACGGGTATGCTCTTTGCTGCCGGGGGCCTCCCCGGAGCGCTTTTTCGAGGATGGTGCGGCTGCTGTGACGGTAAGGGTCTTGCTCGCAGACGACCACAAGGTCGTGCGTCAGGGCCTGCGCATGTTTCTCGGGCTGGACGAGGACTTCGAGGTCGTCGGCGAGGCGGAGAACGGCGAAGAGGCTCTGCGGCTGGCAAGGGAGCTCTCTCCCGACGTGGTCCTCATGGACCTCCTCATGCCCGTCATGGACGGCATAGAAGCGACGCGCGCCATCCGCCAGGAGATGCCCGACGTCGAGGTGGTGGCGCTTACGAGCGTGCTCGAGGACGCCTCGGTCTCTGGCGCCGTGAGGGCCGGTGCCATCGGCTACCTCCTCAAGAACACCGAGGACGAGGAGCTGAGACGGGCACTGAAGGCGGCCGCGGCAGGCAAGGTGCAGCTCGCGCCCGAGGCGGCCTCCCGCCTGATGCGCGAGGTCCGCACCCCCGAGCGGGGAGAGCACCAGGTACTTACGGAGCGTGAGACCGAGGTGTTGAGGCTCCTCGCCAGGGGCGAGGCGAACAAGCAGATCGCCCGTTCCCTAGGCATCGGGGAGAAGACCGTCAAGAGCCACGTCTCGAGCATCCTCCAGAAACTGGGGGTGCGCAGCCGCACCCAGGCCGCCCTCTACGCCTCAAGGTCGGGTCTGATCCCGCCCGAGGAGCTGGGCGAGACCCCTTAGCTTCTTCCGGCGCGGGGCTACAATACGCCGAACGAGTAGAGCGTCCATCTGGAGTTGTGTGGGCTGGCAATACACACCATACGCACTGGGTTCGCTGGCGACGGCCGCAGTCGCCGCGGGGCTCTGTGTCTACACCCTGCGCCGCAGCGACATCCCCGGCGCGAGGATGGGCGCGCTGTTCATGGCGGCGGTCAGCCTGTGGGGGGCGGCGTACGCCGTCGAGCTCGGCGCCACGGACCTCGCGGCCAACATCTTCTGGTCCAAGGTAGCGTACGTCGGCATCGTCATCGTGCCTTTCTCCTGGTTGGGGTTCACGGTTGAGTACACGGGCCGCGGAGGGTGGCTCGGCAGGCGCGCCCTCGCGCTGCTCGCCGTCGTCCCCGTTCTGACGCTGGCGCTCCTCTTCACCAACGAGATGCACCACCTGTTCTGGAGCGAGACCTCTGTGGACGCTTCAGGTCCCTTCGTCGCCCTCGACGTCGGCCACGGCGTGGCCTTCTGGGCGTGGTGCGCCTACGCTTACGCGCTGCTGCTCGCAGGGGGCGTGCTCGTCGTCTCCATGATCGTGCGCTCGGGGAGCCTCTACGGCAAGCAGGGCGGGGCGCTGCTCTTCGGGATGGCGGCGCCGTGGTTGGGCAACGCGCTGTACCTCTCGGGTCTGAACCCCGTGCCCGGCCTCGACCTGACGCCCTTCTGTTTCCTGTTGACCGGCGTGGCGATAATGCTGGCGATCTCCCGCTTCAGGCTGCTCGACGTCGCCCCCGTGGCGCGGGCCGCCGTGGTCGAGGGGATGAAAGACGGCGTGATCGTGCTCGACCACCAGAACCGCATCCTCGACATGAACCCCGCCGCCACGTCCATCTCGAAGCTTCCACCCTCACAGGCCATAGGGCTGCCCGCCGACGAGGTCATCGCTGGCGAGGAGATACTGCGCGAGATCCAGGACGGCACGGAGGAGGTAAGCAGGCAGGTGAGGGTGGGCGCCGACCGTCGCGACTACGAGGTGACGTTCTCCTCGCTGGGCAGGGCCCAGAGAAGGCGGCCCGTCCGCTTTATCGTGGTGCGCGACGTCACCGAGCGCGTCGAGCGCGAGCTCCTCTTCCGTCTCATCGTCGAGAACGCCTCGGACCTCGTGGAGATCTACGAGCGCGACGCCAGCTTCCGCTATGTGAGCCCCTCGATAGAGCGCGTCCTCGGCTACGAGCCCGAGGAGGCTCTGAAGCTCGGTGACGCACGGGCTCTCGTCCACCCCGACGATGTCGATTGGGTGCTTGCGCGCTTCGATGAGATCTGGTCGACCCCGGGGGTGAGCGCGCCAGTCTCGTATCGCATGAGGCACGCTGACGGCTCCTGGCGCTACATGGAGGGCATCTGCAACAACCTGCTCTCCGACCCCGAAGTCGGCGGGGTCGTCGTCGCCTGGAGGGACGTTACGGAACGCGTCGAGGCCGAGGAGGAGGTCAGGAAGCTCAACGCGGAGCTGGAGGCGCGCGTCACCGAGCGTACCGCCGAGCTCTCCAGAACGCTATCGGAGCTGAGGGAGAGCGAGCGGGCGCTGAAGGAGAACGAGGGGCGCTACCGCTCGCTAGTCGAGAACATCCCCGCGGTCGTCTACGTGGACAGGGTCGACGCCGAGAGCTCGACGATGTACATAAGCCCGAGGGTGGAGCAGCTGCTCGGCTACCTGCCGGAAGAGTTCACCTCCGACGCGGGGTTCTGGCCCGAGATCCTCCATCCCGACGACCGCGAGATGGTGCTCGCCGAGAACGAGCGCACCAACCGCACAGGAGAACCCTTCAGGATGCAGTACCGCATGATCTCCAAGGACGGCTCCGTCGTGTGGGTGCAGGATGAGGCCGTCCTTATACGCGACGAGGCTGGCGAGCCGCTGTACTGGCAGGGTGTCTTCGCCGACATCACCGACCGCAAGAGGGTCGAGGAGAAGCTGGAGAAGAGCGAGGCGAAGTACCGCGAGATCTTCGAGAACGCCGTCGAAGGAATCTTCCAGACCACCCCTGAAGGACGTCTCATCACGGCCAACCCCGCCGTGGCCCGCATCTTCGGCTACGAGAGCCCGGAGAGGCTGGCCTCTTCCGCGCCCGACGTGATCGCCGAGCTGTATGCGGATGAGGCCCGCAGGGAGGAATTCGCAGCCAGGTTGCGTCGTGAGGGGTCCATCTCGGGGTTCGAGGCGAAGGTCCTCAGAGAGGACGGGAGCGTGGCCTGGACCTCGGTTAACGCACGGGCCGTCCGCGACGAGGACGACGAACTCGTCGCTTACGAGGGGACGCTGGAGGACGTAACAGAGCGTGTAGAGGCCCGCCGGGCGCTGGAGCGGCGCGTCGCCGCCCTCACCAGGATCGCAGCGAGCCTGGCCGTGGATCAGCCGCTGAAGGCCACGCTCGACTCCCTTGCGGCCGGCGTGGTCGGCACGACCGCCGCCCTGGCCTGCTCGGTCTATCTTATAGACCCGAAGAGGAGGACGCTCCTCCTTGCAGGGGTACACGGCCTGCCAGAAGGATACGCCGACGCCGTGAGGGCCACCTGGCGCGAAGGCCGCCATTCCCCGGCCCAGAGCGCCTTCGAGTCACACAATGCGCTGCTCGTCGAAGACGGACGGAGGCTCCTTCTCGAAGATCCAAGCTATGGTCCCCTTCATCCCTCTATCCGCGAGGCGCCGTGGGACGCCATCTACATCACGCCGCTCGTCGCGCGGGGCGAGTCTCTCGGCACGATCAATGTCTATTACCCTCCCGGCTGGAAGCCTGCTGAGGACGAGGAGACTTTTCTCGGGGCCGTGGCCAACCAGGCCGCCGTGGCCGTACAGAACACGCGCCTCTTCTCCGCAGCCCAGGGAGCGGCGGCCCTGCAGGAGCGCCAGCGTCTCTCCCGCGAGCTGCACGACTCGGTCTCCCAGGCGCTCTATGGCATCGCGCTTGGCTCGCGCACGGCCCGCACCCTGCTAGAGAGGGACCCACTCCGTGCCGTCGAGCCCATCGAATACGTGCTCTCCCTCGCGGAGGCCGGCCTCGCCGAGATGCGCGCGCTCATCTTCGAATTGAGACCGGAGACCTTGGAGGCGGAGGGCCTCATGGCCGCCCTTGAGAAACAGGCTGCGGCGCTGTACGCCCGCCACGAGATAAAGGTCAATACCACGCTCTGCGACGAGGAGCCCGCGATGTCTCCCGAGACCAAAGAGGCGCTCTACCGGATCGCCCAGGAGGCCCTGCAGAACACGGTCAAGCACGCGGGGGCTGAGAACGTGGATTTGAGGCTGGAGCGCCTCGACGGAAGCGTCGCGCTCGAGGTCAGCGACGACGGTTCTGGCTTCGACCCGTCGGGGTACTTCCCTGGCCACCTCGGCCTCCGCTCCATGCGCGAGCGCGCCGCCCAGCTCGGCGGTACGCTGGAGATCGAGAGCTCCCCCGGAAGAGGGACCAGGGTCATCACCCGTATCCCCCTGTAGCCGGAGGCTATTTGCCACGCCGCAGTACGGGCACGACCTCCCCGATAACCAGGGCCGAGAGGATCAGGAGCGCGCCGAAGATCTGGACCGCAACGAGCCTGTCCCCCGCGAGCCAGTAGCCGAAGAGCGCGGCGAAGACGGGCTCCATCGTCAGGATGATCGCGGTCCGCGCCGCAGGGATGCGCTGCTGCACCGTGGTCTGTACCAGGAAGGCGCCCGCAGAGGCAAGAAGCCCCGTCACGAGCAGCGCGACCCAGACCTCGGACGGGGGTGAGGAAACGGGTTCGAAGAACGGCCACACGATGACGAAGAGCAGCGCCATAGCGAGGATCTGGGCGAGCGTCAGCGCGCCGGCGTCGTGGGCGGCGGCGTAACGGGAGAGCAGCGCGATGTGCAAACCCAGGGCCGCCGCGCACAGGAGCGTCAGGAGATCCCCCCAGTTCGCGCCGTCAGGGCCACCTCCCGCGAGCAACACCATCCCGAAGAGGCTCAGACAGACGGCCAGGATCACCTGCCGCGAGACGCTGGCTCCGAAGAGAAGACGGTCGGCGAGCGGAGCGAAGACGACGAAGAGGCCTGTGATGAGCCCCGAGTTTGTCGGCGTGGTGAAGAGCAAGCCTGTCGTCTGGAAGAGGTAGCCCGCCGCGAGCACCGCTCCGATGCCGCCGCCCACCAGGAGCGAACGGCGCGTGAGCCTCCTCGCGTAGATCGGGGCGAGCGCGGCCCCGGCCAGCACGAAACGGACCGCCAGGAAAGGCAGGACACCGTAGCCGGAGATAGCATCCTGCACTACGACGAACGTCCAGCCCCACACGGCCGTGATAGCGACGAGTAGAAGAGTGTAGATCAGGCGCACAGGCGCTAAGTCTACCTACAACCGCCCGGAAACGTCGGCCCTCGCAAAGCGCGGATCATCGCCCCTGAAGCTGTCAGGGTTCGTTCCGCGCGCGAGCGCGAGATGGTAACTAAAGAGCTGCAGAGGCACGAGACAGCTCAGCGCGCTGAAGGGCTCGGGGACCTCGGGCACGGTAATCACGCCAGCGGAGGCCGGATATGGGCCGGCCGCATCGTCACCCAAGATCACATACAGAGCCCCGACCTCTTCTGCGAGCTCGGCGACTTCGAGAGTCCTTCCCATTGCGGCGCCTGATGGGGCTATGAGGACGAAAAGGTCTTCGGCCTCGACGCACTGGAAGGGGCCGTGCAGCATCGTCTCCGTCGGCATACCCTCGGCCTGAAGGTAGGAGGTCTCTTTGATCTTGAGCGCCGTCTCTTGGGCCGTCACAGCGCTCGGTCCGCCACCGAGGAGCCAGATCCTGCGCCGCCCCACGTGCTCGCGCGCGAGCGCCGCCACTTTGTCTTCTGTACCAAGGCCCGTCCGTAACGCCTCGGGGACGACCTCCCGCAAGATCTCGTGAGGCAACGTCTCTGAGCCGGTCCTGTGGTAGCCGAGCCGTCCCGCGAGGAGCGCGAGCACGGCCACGGCGCCCGTGTAACTGACCGTGTGGGCGGGCGACCTCTCCTGTGCCACCGTCCGGAATACGGCGTCGGCGCGGCCCTCACCCGCTCCTCCCCCGCCGGTTATGAGGGCCGTCGGGCAGCCCACCTCTCTGGCGCGCTGCAGCGCGAGGGCTGTGTAGCGTTTGGCGCCGCGGTGGCTCACGGCGACGACGCAGTCCTCGGGCCGCAGCTCGGGTCCGTAGAGCGCGAGGTCGAAGGAGTGGAAGGCGCGGACGTCGGGAGCGCCACCGTAGGCGCGCATCAGGTGCTCGCCAAGTTGGACCGCGTGGTGCGAGGTGCCTATGCCCGACAGGAAGATCCTCTCGCACGAAGCTATCCGGGACGCGAGCTCGTCCACCGCGCCTTCGTTGCGCTCCAAGACCCTGACGAACGCCTCCGGCTGGGCCAGGATCGCGTCGTACATGTGGTAGGGATGCGCGCCGCGTGCTTCAGATGACATGATGGCTCCTCTCGTTCAGCCCTGCGTTATCGGTATGTATCCTGGCTGCGACGAGACACGCCCCAGCCAGGCAAGGACGGCGGGAAAGTCGTCGAGGTCAAAGCCCCCTTCGCTCGCGACGTGGGTGTAGGCGTAGAGCGCGATGTCCGCTACGGAGTAGCGCCCGCCGACGAAGAAGTCGTTCTCTTTCAGGTGCCTCTCCATGACCCCGAGGGCGTCGTACCCGCGCTTCTGTCTGACCTCCAGGGCATCCCTGCGTTCTTGCGTCATCTCGACGTCGAAGACGTGAAGCCAGGCGCGGGCCACGGCTATGTTGGGCTCGTGGCTGTACTGCTCGAAGAACATCCACTGCAGCGCCCGCGCCTTCCCCAGGCGGTCTTCCGGAAGAAACGGGGTGCCTTCTGCGAGGTAGAACAGGATCGCGCCGGATTCTGCCAGAAACTCTCCCTCTTCAATCTCAAGCACAGGGACGCGCCCGTTCGCGTTGACGTTTTCCAGGAACTCGGGGGTGCGCGTCTCGCCTGCGGTTATGTCGTATTCGATCCGCTCGAACGGGATGCCTAGCTGCGCGAGCAACAGCCTGACCTTGTACCCGTTACCCGAAGACAGGTTGTCGTGCAGGATCACGGCGACTCCGATTCACGCTCGCCGCATATCTCCAGCCTCACGAATCCTCCTCTCCACCCTCGGGGCCGTAGAAGACGACCCACACCGTGAGGTCGTCCGTGAAGTCTTCGAAGCGGTGCTCGACGCCGGCGGGCACGAACAGTACGTCCCCTGGCCCGAAGGAGTGGCGTTCGGGACCGTTGACGAACTCCCCTGTCCCGCTCACGACCACGTACAGCTCGTCGCGGGTGTGCGGCGTCTGCGGGTCGGTGCCGCTGGGAGCGTAGATCTCGACCTCCATGCTACCGTGCTCCAGTACCCTCGCGAACCGCTCTCCACTAGGCCCCGGTAACCGTTCCATCGCCCAGGCGACCGTCGCCCTGCGCCGGCCCCTCCTATCACTCACGCAATTCCTTTGGCTCGCCGTCCTTCCTTTTCCAGAGTCCCTGCGAAGGCACGCGCAGGGCCCTGTTGAACTTGCTCGAAGAGTTCTCCCAGGCGATTGCCGCCGTAAGCTCGACCACGGCGTCCTCGTCGAAGAAGGTTCGCACGCGCTCGAAGAGCACGTCATCAACATCGCGGTCGGAGAGCGTGATCGCATCTGCGTACTCAAGCGCCGCGCGTTCCTTATCGTCGTAGAGCGGGCTCGTGCCGTACCCTTCGAGGGCCAGGATCTTCTCGTCCGGAACACCCAGTTCGCTACCCACGGCAGCGTTGATGTCCTGTCAGAACACACAGCCGTTGAGTGCGGCGACCCTGCGATTCACGAGGGCGACGAGTCCCGGGTCCAGTAGCCCCGAAGCTTCGAGTCCGGCCCACAAGCCACGCACGCCCCTGAAGATGCTCGGACGGCGGGCGTAGATGAGATGGTTGAGGAGCGGCGCGCCCCACTTCTCCGCCTGCGCCTCGAGGACGGCCCGGATACGTCTCTCAACCCGCTCCAGATTCACGCCTTCTATGCGTGCCACGGTCTCCCTCCTCAGACGACGGCCAGTCGCCGCCGCAGGTTATCCCTAACCTCGGGCCACTCGTCGTCGATAATGCTGTAGTAAGCGGAGTCGCGGCGCTCGCCGCCCCGCACGAGCATGTGCTTGCGGAAGACGCCCTCGAACTGTGCAGGGAGCGCAGCAAGGGCGGCTCGCGACCTCTCGTTGCGGGCGTCGGTCTTGAACTCGACGCGCAGGCATCCGAGCCGCTCGAAGGCGTGCTCCAGCATCAGGAGCTTGGCCTCGACGTTGGCTCCGGCCTGCCAGCGCGAGGGCGCTAGCCAGGTCCACCCGATCTCCAGGCCCCTGTGCTCGGTCCGCAGCGCCAGATACCGCGTACTGCCTATAGGCTCCCCGGTTTCGGCGTCCACGGTGGCGAAAGCGCCCTCCGTCCCGGCTTCGGAGGCGGCCAGGGCGTCTTCGAGCCAGGCGTGAAAGGTCTCGCGGGACTCGCTGGCGTCGTAGTGCATCCAGCGCCAGATCCTCTGGTCCTGTGCGGCCTCGAAGAGCCCCTCCTCGTGACCGCGCGCCAGCGGCTCCAGGCGCACGATCCTACCCTCCAGTACGCTCGTTAAATTCTTCCACATACAGATCACCCCTTCGCCAGGCTGAACAGACCCCACAGCGACTCGGGACTCCACGATAGCGGCTCGCCCCTGATCATCCGCGGCAAGCGCCGCCTCTCCTCGAACCCGATGCTCTCCATGTACCCCCGACCTCTCTCGTTCTCGGCAGCGAGCCAGAACCCTGCACTCCCGCCAGGACCGGCAAGAACCCGTACGAGACGGACCAGCGCCCGTCCTGCGTCGATATCCCCCGCGATTACGGGACCCCCGCCCCACGACACCGGCAGGTGGTAGCCTCGCACGCCTCCGTCCTCGCCGGTCGCGAGCCACCCAGAGCCCTCGAAGGTGCGCAAAAGGTGGGAGCGGTCTTCCCCGGTGAGACGCAGGTCCAGGGCACACACTGCGAGGATCTCCTCGGGCGACATCCGCCGCACTCCAGGCTCAGGCGCTTCACGTTCGAGGCCAGGACCCGAGTACTCGTGGTAATAGGTCTCTGTACGAAAGCCGAGCTTCTTGTAGACGGGGCGGCCCATCTCCGTGGCGGTAAGCACGAGCGTCCTGCACCCGAGCTCCTCCAGACGGTCCGCAACCCCGTCCGTCAGCGCGCTCCCGACCCCGCACCTCCGGTACTGAGGAGAGACGCAGATCGGACCCAGCCAGCCGACCCTGCCATTGCGCGTGCCGAAACCCATCCCGACCATCTCGCCCCCGACCTCGGCCACGAGAGCCTCGCAGTAGCGATGACGGAGGAAGAAATCGAAGCGCACCCTGCGCCCAGGCCACCCGATCTCGGCGCCGATAGACTCCGCCCCCGCCAGATCCCCGGCCGTCATCGGCCTCGTCAGCACCCGACTCCTCTCCTTCCGACACAGAAGTTTTCAAAAATATGGTAGCGGAAGGTGGCCTCTTTGCCAGATCCACTATTATGTGTTTCCATCAGACCATTAAACAGGAGATGGATAATGGCGAAGAAGGCTGCCGAGGTGCCGGTCTGGATCTCCCTCGACCCTTCTTCGGAGGCGCCGATCTATCGCCAGCTCTACGAGAGGATGCGGGGTGGAATACTCTCAGGCGTCCTCTCCGCCGGTGCGCGGCTGCCTTCGACGCGGACGCTCGCCGCCGAGCTCGGCGTATCCCGCGCGACAGTGGTTACGGCGTTCGGGCAACTGCTCGCCGAAGGGTACCTGGAAGGGAAGGTCGGGTCTGGCACCTACGTCGCCGGGTCTCTCCCCGACGATCTGCTCGGCGTACGGGTGGAGCAGGATCTCCGGCCCGGTCCCGTACCTTCGGGACGTGGACTCTCCCTGCGCGGGACGCTCCTGGCCGCGACGCCAACGACGATCGTGCGCGACAGGGGGAGTTCCCGCGCTTTCAGGCCGGGTGTGCCTGCGCTCGACGAGTTCCCTTATGGGGTGTGGCGCAGGATCTCGGGAAACGTGTGGCGGCGACCACAGGAAGCGATGCTCGGATACGGAGATCCCGCGGGATACTGGACGTTGCGGGAGGAGATTTCGGCCCATCTGCGCGCGGCGCGGGCCGTGCGGTGTGTGCCCGAGCAGGTGATCGTGGTCTCCGGCTCGCAGCAGGCCCTTGACCTCGCATCGCGCGTGCTACTCGATCCAGGCGATGCCGTCTGGGTCGAGGACCCCGGGTACATGGGCGCCAGGGGCGCTCTCTCGGGGTCGGGCGCCAGGCTCGTGCCCCTCCCTGTGGATGAGGAGGGGCTAGTCGTAGCGGCTGGCATAGAACGCGAGCCAGAGGCCCGTCTGGTCTGCATCACGCCCTCGCACCAGTATCCGCTCGGCGTGACGATGAGCCTCGCCCGGCGCCTGGAGTTGCTCGGGTGGGCGAACCGTTCCGGTGCGTGGGTGATCGAAGACGACTACGACTCGGAGTACCGTTACACGGGGCGACCGCTCGAAGCCCTGCAAGGACTCGATGGGGAGGGACGCGTAGTCTACGTCGGCACCTTCAGCAAGGTCCTATTCCCCGCCCTCAGGCTGGGCTACCTGGTCGTTCCACCCGACCTCGTGGGCGCCTTCACGGCGGCCCGCGAGCTCACCGACAGGCACCCGCCCACCGTCGAGCAGGCCGTACTCGCCGAGTTCATCGCGCAGGGACACTTCGCCAGGCACCTGCGCCGGATGCGCGCCCTCTACGCCGCGAGGCAGGCGACGCTACTCGAAGGGATCTCACGCCAGCTCTCCGGTTTGCTCGACGCAAGCCCCGCCGGCTCGGGGATGCACCTCGTAGGGTGGCTTCCCGAGGGCGCGGACGACAGAGAGGCTTCCAGGCGGGCCGCAAAGCAAGGCGTAGAGGCGCCCCCGATCTCACTCTACAGAACCCATCCGGGAGGGCGTGGCGGGCTCATGCTCGGATACGCAGCCGTCGACGAAGCGGGGATACGCGACGGGGTGCGCAGGCTGGCAAAGGCCCTCGGGGAGGCTTCAGGTGTCAGGTATCAGGCATCGGGGAAAAGGTGTACGCGGAAACCATCCGTCGAAGACGCTACCATCGGCGGCGAGGGTTTCTCAGGGGGGACGTAATAAGACTAGAAAGCTGACCGGCTGAAATGCTGACAAGTCGTCCGCAGGGCGACGTGCTGACCAGCTAATAGAAGGGGCGCGTAGTGGATCACAGGACTTCCGGCGTAACGATGTCGTACAGGGAGCTCGGGGAGGGAACGGGGGACCCCCTCGTCCTGCTCCACGCCTTCCCGCTGAACGGGAGGATGTTCGAGCCCCAGATGGCGGCCTTCTCTGGGGAGCGCCGCGTCGTCGCCCCGGATTATCCTGGATTCGGACGTTCGCCCCGTACGCCGGCCCAGCCCGACGTCCACTACTACGCGGAAGGGGTGCGCAGCCTTCTGGACAGGCTGCACTTCGAACGCGTAGTCCTAGGCGGCGTCTCCATGGGCGGCTACGTCGCCTTCGAGTGCATGAGGCTCTTCCCCGAGAGGGTATCAGCCCTAGTGCTCGCCAACACCCGTCCAGAACCTGACTCGGATGAGATACGCGAGAGCCGTAACGAGATGGCCCTCCGCGTCGCCCAGGAGGGTATCGAGGTCCTCGTGGAGCTCCAGATGGAACGCCTCCTCGCCCCCGAGGCGCTGCACAACGACGAGCAGCTCGTCGAGAAGATACGGACCATGATCCTCGAGAATTCCCCCGACGGCGCCGTCGCGGCCTTGGGTGCCATGCGGGAGCGCCCGGACTCGACCCCGCTCCTCGGTGAGATAGACGTCCCTACCCTCGTCGTCGGCGGGGAGGAGGATGGGATCTCCTCCCCCGAGGTCATGGGCGCTATGGCCGCGAAGATAAGGGGCGCCAACCACGTGACCATACCCGGAACCAGCCACCTCTCGAACCTCGAAGCTCCCGAAAAGTTCAACACCGCCCTCAAAGAGTTTCTGGAGGGCATCGGGTAAAGAGAGCCCGAGAGGCTCGCCGCGCTAACTTTGCGGGAGCACCGTGGCCTCGTAGCGCAGGTCTTTGACCTCTTTACCGAGTACCTTCAGGTTCACGGAGACCTCGTCATCGTCCTCGTCGACTCCGACTACGGCGCTGATGTGCAGCGGTTCGTCGGGAGAGACCTTCCCTCCGGCTTGCCCGCCGCCGGCCTGACCGACGTACGCCTTGGCCTCCCCCTTCCCCACCGTGATGGTCGCGTCGAGCTTGTAGTTTCCGGAGAGGTCTCCGCCTGTGTCGATGATGTCGAGCGAGGGTTGGCCCCGTACGCCGGCCACGCTGCCGGTACAGGCGACCTTCTTGTCGCCGAAGAGTCCACCGGTAGTTTTGCAGGCCTGCTGGGAGTCTGTAATGGTTCCTGACTTGCACCCCGCCAGCACGAGCAAGCAGCATACCGCGAAGAGCGCTACCACGAGACGCCTGCGGAGTACTGTGTCCAGACCGAGGATCTCGGTTCTCTGTGGGTCGCTCGTCATCCGTCCTCGCCGTTTCACGCGCAGAGGACTCCGGCGAGCGCGACAGCTCCCGAGGGCTCGATGGCGGCCGAGGCACCTATGGCGAGGATACCGGCGAATACTCCGACTACGACGAAGATCGCCCCAAACAGGAAGAGTCCCACGGCGAGCAGACCCAGCAGGAGGGCGGTCCTCTTGTACTTCTTCTCCAGCTGTTCCTCCGAGCGGTGGCTGATCAGGAACCGCTTCTCCCCGTCTTCCTCCGCAGGGGCACCGATATGCCCGTCCTCTCGGGCCACGCCGAGCACGTACACGGGCGCGTCGAGGGGCAGAACGCTCTCCACGTAGCGGTAGCCGAGGGTGCGCTCACCACCGCCCAGGTTTACCGTGAGGCCGCCGAGCGTGATGCTCCCTTCACCTCCCGTGTCGTTCTCGAAGCGGTTCATCACCTCCAGGGCATCGACCTCAGCTCCCTCGCCGCGGATGCCGACCGCCCCGGAGTCGTCCTCGACGACGAAGGGGGCGAACCGCTCGTTGGAGGCCATCACCTCCGAGCGTCTCCTCGTCTGCAAATCTCCATCCGCGTCCCTGTCGGTCTCGCGGTACTCGCGGATGACCTGAGAGAGATAGTAGGCGCACTCGTGCCCCGCCATCTCGCTCTTGAGCGGCTCCTCACAGCGCAGGAATCCCTTTACCTCGACGGGCGAGCCGACGGGCAAGGCTGCCACCTCCACGGCCTGCGAGGTCTCTACCCTGCGCATGAGATCTGTCTTGCGCAGTTGCTTGCGCCTTTGATAGAGAAGTACCCCCGCGGCGACCCACATCAAGAGGCCGAACCCCGAGAAGATCAAAATGAACAACATCTCTCTTACCTCCTCTCATTCGCAGTACGCGCCATCAGGTCGCGCGGGGAGGAGCCTGACGCTCCTCCCCGGCTCATCCTGTTAGGAACAGTTCCTGATCGAAGCCTCCCTGGTGTCGGTGAGACAACGGTTCGTTCCGGCTCCTCCGTTCAACGTGTCGTTGCGGTTGATCCCATCACGGGAGTCCAGCTTGTCATCTCCTCCGAGACCAAGCAACTCGTCTGCTCCCTTGCCTCCGGTAAGGGTATTGGCCCCCGCAGACCCGCCCAGCGTGTCACCGAGGGACGAACCGGTAAGGTTCTCTATCCCTACCAGGGCCACTCCTTGTACGGGACTAGTTCCAACCCTCGTGACGAAGCCGCTTGCGAGAGAGGCGTCTACCGAGTTGGCGGAGCCGGCGAAGGAGGCCGTGTCCGTACCAGCACCGCCGTTCAGGGTGTCCGAGCCGGAGGCTGCGATGAGCCTGTCGTTGCCCGCGTCACCCAGGATGACGTCGTTGCCGCCGGCACCATCGATGGTGTCGTTGCCTCCGAGGCCGCAGATGATGTCGTTTCCGGGGGTACCCGTAAGCGTGTTGTCTGCCTCCGTCCCTGTCACGGTACAGGTCGGACGGGCGACCGCCCAGTCGGCGTCCGAGTCCCAGACGCTGTTGTTGGTCAGGCGCTGCATACCCGAGCCGTCAGCGGCGCTCATCGTGTACAGTTCCGTCGGGCCGCCGTTGCTGTCGCGGTTGCTCTCGAAGATGATCTTCGTGCCGTCGGGCGAGAAGGATGGCCTTATGTCGCTGGTCCCCTGGTCGTTTATGAGGTTCGTCTTGCCCGAGCCGTCGGCGTTCATGACCCAGATGTCTTTACCGATGGTATTGGGGCAGATAAGAGCACCGGAGAAGACGATCCTGGCACCGTCCGGGGACCACGAAGGCTCGCGGCTCGCGCCGTTGTGGAAGTAGCCGGGCTGGTTCGGGCACTGCGGCAGCGAGTCCTCGGGCGTAAGGTTGGTCTGGCCCGAACCGTTCACGTTCATCACGTAGATACAGGTGCCCGCGCCGCAGGTGCCGCGCGTGTAGGCGATCCTGGTTCCGTCGGGCGAGAAGGCGGGGTCGCGCTCGTCGTTGGTCGGAGTATTGGTGAGATCGGTCAGGCCCGAGCCGTCGGCGTTCATCACCCAGATGTCGCCATTCCTCGCGAAGGAGATCCTGGTTCCGTCGGCGGACCAGGTGGGGTCCTCGTCGGTCGCCGTGCCGTCTGTGAGCATCTTCTTGCCCGAGCCGTCTGAATTCATCACCCAGATGCCGCGCAGGAACTCGTAGGCTATGCGCGAGCCGTCGGGGGAGACCGCGGGGTTGTATTCGCCGTTGTAGTTGGTGGTTAGCTTCGTCACCCCCGTGCCGTCACCGTTCATCGTCCATACGTCGCCGTCGCGGTAGAAAGCGATCTTGCCGTTCGTGCCAGGGAAGGCCGCCTGCGCGGGCCCCGTCGCCGCCATCAACAGCGCGGCTATGGCCAGCAACGTGGCGAAGAGCGCGGCCGTCATTCCCCTGTGGTCGAGCTTCGTCATCACTCTGTTCCTCCTTTAAAGGCGTGTTCCGACGCGGGACACGCCCATCTCTCTTTACCTCTACTGGTGGGCGGGTGCTGCGGTGTCCGCGCACTTGATGTAGATCTGCATCTCGTAGGGCTGGGTGGGGGCGGCAGTGTTCGCCCATTGCACGAGCCAGGTGTTTCCAGAAGGCCAGCTACCAACCACCGCGACGCTGGTCGCGTTGACCATCCAGCGGTAGCC
>CADDZK010000010.1 GCA_902812425.1 Actinomycetota bacterium | reverse complement strand
GAGTCGCTGCTTCTCGCGGTTTACGCGGATAAGCAACGTTACCAGCAGCCCGATGCCGCTACTGTTCATGTACTCGAGGCCCTCGAAGTTGAGTACTATCGCGCGCACCCTCCCGTCGCTGGCCTGGCTGTAGGCGTCCATCAGGACGCCTTCGGCGAACGCGGTAAGCTCGCCCTTGATGTCGATGATGCTCACATCGTCCCCGACCTTACGCACGTCCATAGTTACCTGCGCCTGTGGCATATCCTCTCTCCTTTCCCGGCTAATTAGCCTGACTCCCTCGAACTCGCCGCGCAGGTGCTGCAACGAGCCGTGCAGCACCTGCGTCGCTTCCTTCACTCTCAGACCTCCCCGCTCAGGGCGCTCTCCTCGTCGGGGAAGACGTTCATGAAGTCCGAGAGGCGCGTGATGTTGAAGATCTCCACGTAGTGCTCGCTCAGGTTGCAGGCGAGCAGGCTACGATGAGAGGCGCGCGCACGGGCGAGCAGGCCTACTATCAGGGCTATGCCCGTCGAGTTGATGTAGTCGACGCCCTCGAAGTTGAGCAGTATGGTCTTCGGGTCCTGCTTCTCGGCCTCGGCGTATGCGGCGCTCAGGGCCTCCTCGGCGAAGCCGTTGATCTCGCCTTCAAGGTCGAGCACGGCGATGCCATCTTCTCTACGAACCTCTACGTTGAGGTGGCGCACGGCCATCACTTACCTCCTTCCGGTTCGAGGTGAACGACCAGCTCCACCGTGTGGTGTCCTTCGTCGCCGGTTATGTTCATCTCGTCAACCATGCTCTTGATCAGGAAGAGTCCCCATCCTCGGGGCGTCTGCATGCCTTCCAGCTTCGCCGCAAGGTCGGGGGCGTCCCCGTCCTCCTTCGGCGGCGGTCCACTGCCCTGGTCCGTGATACGCACGGCGAGGTCTCGTCCTATAACGAGGACCTGTACCTCTACGGGCAACTCTGCCCTGTAGTGGTTGCCGTGTTCCATGGCGTTCATCGTCGCCTCTGCCACGGCGGTCTTGAGCCGCTCCAAATTCTCCCCTGAGACGTCGAGGACCCTGACCGCCTCGGCGACCGTCTCCATAGCCAGCCGCTCGTTCCCAGGTTCGCTGGCCACGGAGAAGTCCGCCAGGGTCCGCCCGAGGTCGGCGTCCGTCCGTGCGGGTTTCGGGTCCGTCATGCCTACTCCGATCTCTCCAGGGTAACGAGCGTGATGTCGTCCTCCTGTTCCCATGTCTCGCCCGTGAAGCGCGCGAGCTCGGAGAGGAGGAAGTTGACCATCGCCTGTCCGCCCGAACGGTGCGCGGCGACGAGCCCCTGCAGGCGCGGGAAGCCGAACATCTCCCTCTGCGGGTCGTGGGCCTCGACGAGGCCGTCGCTGTAGAACAGCACGCTGTCTCCCCTCTCGAGCACTATCTCCTTCTCCTCGTAGCCCATGCCAGGCAGGAGCCCGAGCGGCATCCCCGTCGCCCTCAACTCCTCCGCGCCGCCCGAAGACGTGCGCCTGTAGGGCAGGTCGTGGCCCGCGTTGGCGTACCTGAGGCGGCCCGTCTGGGGGTCGAGGATGGCGTAGAGGCAGGTGACGAACATGTTGGGCGGTATGTCGGGGACCATCACGTCGTTCACCCGCTCTAGCACCTCGCCCGGCGAGTCGAGGCGCTGGGCCGAGGCGCGCAGCATTGTGCGGGTCGTCGCCATCACCAGGGCCGCGGGTACGCCCTTGTCCGTAACGTCGCCGACGACGAGGCCGAGGCGCCCGTCGTCGAGCTGCAGGAAGTCGTAGAAGTCGCCGCCTACCTCGCGCGCCGGCTGGTAGTAGGCGGCGAGCTCGTATCCGGGCAGGTCAGGCACGCCTTTCGGGAGAAGGGTCTGCTGGATCAAGCGCGCCACCCTGAGCTCCTGCTCTATGCGCTCGCGCTCCTGGGCCTGCTGTTGCTGCTGGCGGACGAGCTGGGCAACCTGTACGGCAGGTGCCGTCTGGGTAGCCAGATCGTTCAGGAGCTTCCTGTCGTCCGCCGAGTACTCTTGCTGGGAGAGGCGCGGTCCGAGGTTGAGTAGCCCGATCAACTCGCCCTGGCTCACGAGCGGGACGACCAGCTTGATGTCGGCGGCCTTCATCGCCTTGAGGGCCGGAGAATCGAGGTCGAGCTTGTCGATCTCGACTACTCCCGAGGCGCTGGCGAAGTACGCCATGATGGGGTCGTTGGGCGCTATCTCGAGATCGGGTGCGGCCTCCTGGCGGGGAGCCTCGGCGACGGGCTCGGGGACCTCCTCGCGGGGGTCTCTCCCCTCGCCTCCGAAGAGACTCTGCCAGAAACCCTGCCTGTTTTTCGCCTTCGTCGTCATCTGACCTCCTCGACTCGTATTCTAGTTGGCTAACGTCTCCCAACCGTTACGAAAAGCGTTACGGAATGCCTTCTATCGGAATTTGCACAGTAATTGTCTCACCTCTTTCCCTCTCCGTCCTCACCCTGCTCTCGCAGCCACAGAGAGACGTGCACCGGCTGCACGGTCTCCCTCACCACCGCCGCCACGTCGCTGGACAGCGGGTCTACATCCACCTTGGCCCTCAGCCTGGAAGAGGGCGGCGGCGCAGAAGATCCAGCCGATGAGGTTCTGATCACGAGTACCACGATGGCGCCCTCCCTTATGAATCCGGTCAGAATCCTGCCATTGAGGACCCTGAGCAAGGGAGCGCACAGGACCACGCACGGCAGGCTCAGCGCCCAGGCCAGGCGACGATCTTCCTATGATCCGTCAGCATCGGAATCGATAACGACCGTAAGCCTCCTTCTCCGCCTTCGACGAACGATGACACCCCACCAGTCTCACAACATCCTCCAAATGGACTATATTTGCCAGGTTTTTGACCATGCTCTGTCCGCACCTTACCGGACGAACGTCCGGCGATCGTTACGCAAAGCGTTACGGGAGTCATACTTTGAAAAACTCCGTCGAAATAACACGGGAAGCCGCGCGCCTCCGGTGCTAACCTTTGCCCGAGGAGGTGATGAGTAGTTGCGCGAGATAGCAGCCAGTTCTGTCACGGAAGTGGTGCGCGACCTGTGCATCGAGGCGAACACGCGGTTGCCGCACGATCACCTCTCGGCCCTACGCCGGGCGCTCCACGAGGAGAGATCCGAATTGGGACGCGAGGTGATCGAACGCCTCCTCGAGAACGCCGAGGTCGCCAGCGAGCGCTGCATCGCATTCTGCCAGGACACCGGATACGCCGTCTTCTTCGTGGAGATGGGTAGCGGGGTGAGGATCACGGGCTCCGAGATCAGGAGCGCCATAGACGAGGGCGTCCGCCGCGGCTACGAGGAGGGCTACCTCAGGAAGTCCATCGTGAGGAGCCCGATAGACAGGACGAACACGGGCGACAACACCCCCGCAATCGTCTACTATGAGCCCGTCCCTGGCGAAGGCCTGAAGCTGACCATGCTGGCCAAGGGCGCCGGCTGCGACAACATGAGCGCCCTGAGGATGCTCACCCCTGCGGAAGGACTCCCCGCGATGAAGCGCTTTGTCGTCGAGACCATCGAGAGGGCCGGCCCGAACGCGAGCCCGCCGCTCACCGTAGGGGTAGGCATCGGCGGTCCGTTCGAGAAGGCCGCCCAGCTCGCCAAGAAGGCGCTCACGCGCCCGTCGGGCGAGCCGAACCCCGACCCCGAGCTCGCCGACCTGGAGCGCGAGCTGCTAGATGAGATCAACGCCACAGGCATCGGGCCAGCAGGCTATGGCGGCACGCAGACGGCGCTCGCCGTCCACGTCGAGAGCTTCCCTACCCACATCGCCGCCTTCCCCGTCGCCGTCAACCTCGACTGCCACTCCCACCGCACCGCTTCAATAGAGCTGTGAGCCCCGAGCCCATCTACCTCCACACACCGCTCTCCCTGGAGGACATCGAGCCCTTGAGGACGGGCGACGTCGTGCGCCTGAACGGGGTCCTGTTCACGGCCCGCGACGCGGCCCACGCCAGGATGAAAGAGGCGATAGAGGCCGGTGAACCTCTGCCCTTCGACCCGGAAGGCCACGTCGTTTACTTCACGGGTCCGGCCCCCGCGCGTCCTGGACACGCGCTCGGACCCGCAGGACCGACGACAGCATCGAGGATGGACCCGTACTCGCCGTTGCTCATAGAGCGCGGCCTGAGGGGGATGGTCGGTAAGGGCAGGCGCTCGAAAGAGGTCATCGAGTCGATGCGGGAGCACGGTTGCGTGTACTTCGGGGCCGTCGAGGGAACGGCGGCGCTGCTCGCTGACTGCGTGAAGGAGGCCTGGGTCGTCGCCTACGAGGACCTGGGGGCTGAGGCGGTCCGGCGCCTCCTCGTCGAGGACTTCCCTGTCGTCGTGGTGAACGACCTCTACGGCGGCGACCTGTACAGGGAGGGTCGCGAGCGGTGGCGTCGGGGCAACGAAGGCACGGAGTTCGGGGAACCCTAGGGATCTCAGAGAATCATGAAAGACTTTCTTTCGGACCTGAGGGACATTATCGGACCGGGGGTTCTGGCGCGGGTGCTGCTCAAGGTGCGGGAGAACGACCTGCTCGGGCTCGCGGGACAGCTGACCTACTTCTTCCTGGTCTCCTTCTTCCCCTTCCTCATATTCCTGGTCGCGCTGGCTGGGCTCGTGCTCGACGACCCGGAGTCTGCGGTCAGGGGTCTGGTCAGCAAGTCGGCGGGCTTTCTGCCCAGGGAGGCGGTCGGGCTTCTCGTGGTCTACCTGGACCGGACGCTGCGGGGCGCAGGCTCCGGCGTGCTCGCCGTAGGGGTCATCACGACGCTGTGGATGGGCTCGGCGGCCTCGATAGCCATCACCAAGGCGGCGAACCGGGCCTACTGCCTCTCGGAGACGCGGCCTTTCTGGAAGCTGCGTGGCATCTCCGTCCTTCTCGCGCTGGGGTTCACCCTGCTTATAGCGACGCTCTCCCTCGTGGTCTTCGAGGTGGAGGCCCACATAGAGGAGCCGGGAGGGCCATCGGGGTCGCTGCTCGTCGTCTGGGGCGTCGCGCGCTGGGTGCTCGCCTTCGTGGTCGTGACCACAGCCCTCAGCGTGCTCTACTACCTCGCCCCCGACGCCCGTCTGCCGTTCAAGTGGATCACGCCGGGAGGCTTCACCGCGACGGTCCTCATGTTCGCCGCGAGCGCCGCGCTGAGCTTCTACGCCTCCAACCTCGGCAACTACGACAGGGTCTACGGCCAACTCGGGGCTGTAATAGTGTTCATGCTCTGGCTCTACGCCATGGGGCTTATGGTGCTCGTGGGGGTCGAGATCAACGCCGTGCTGGCGCGCCGCGCGGAGGACGAGAAGGGCGTTGAATTGGTCCAGGCAGAAGACCCGGAGGCCTGACCGGCCAGATATCTTCGACGTTCCTCTACACGGACCAGAGTACCGGACCCGCAAACGACACCCGGACGCCTGCTGAATTCGCCGGCCCGATCCGCGTCGGCCGCGTGCGAGGCGGGGTACCGGAGATTTTGGTGTGTAGTCCGCATATAATGCCCGAG
This sequence comes from Actinomycetota bacterium, assembly GCA_902812425.1. Lineage (GTDB taxonomy): Bacteria > Actinomycetota > Rubrobacteria > Rubrobacterales > Rubrobacteraceae > Rubrobacter_D. The sequence continues at coordinate 17,981 of CADDZK010000010.1, read as the reverse complement.
AGCGCGAATCCGAAGGGGAGAACGGGCTGTTTGGCCACACGAAACATACCACGAGGGCCAGGAGGCTCAAGAGAAGGACGCCAAACCCGAGCTATATTCTGCGTGCCAGCGTCACGAGCGGTCCTCTTGTCTCTCCGCCATCCGTACGCGAGCATGTTAGACGTTGGCGTGCGCACGGCGCAACCTGCAGCGCACAGTCCGGCAAGCCAGCTCTCCTTGCGGGCTATCTCCGCGGAGGAGGCGGGTGTTACTCTGGCTTGGGCTCTGGATCGAAGCGGAGTGCGGCGGAGTTTATGCAGTAGCGCTGGCCCGTAGGGACCGGGCCGTCCTCGAAGAGGTGCCCCTGGTGCGCGCCACAGGTCGCACAGTGTACCTCCATGCGCCGCATGAAGAGGCTGTTGTCCTCCTCGGTCTCGACGTTCTTCTCGTCCAGCGGCGCCCAGAAGCTGGGCCAGCCCGTTCCCGACTCGTACTTGGTGTCAGAGCTGAAAAGCGGCGTCCCGCACGCCACACACCGGTAGACCCCCTCCTCCTTGTTGTCGTAGTACTCGCCGCTGAAGGGCCTCTCGGTGCCCTTCATCCGTGTGACGCGGTACTGCTCGGAGGTGAGCTGGTCCTGCCACTCTTCTTCTGTCTTCTGTATCTTTCTCGGCGTATCAGTCATGCCGAAATTCTACCACGCCGACCTCTATCGATCCCCGGCTTCGAGCAGGGCCACGGGGAAGTTGCGGAGCATGCGTCCCGCGTCGAGCGATACCTCGCCGTGACGATCATCCGCCTCGACTCTTTCTCCGGTGAGCACGTTGCGGTACGAGAGATCAGAGAGTCCGCCAGGGAGGTGTACGAGCGTAGCTGCCCACGCTTCGGGAGCAGGCAAGAGGGGTCCGTCATCATCCACCATCCTCGCGTACAGACGAGGGGCGACCGTGATCGCCACCTCTCCCCCACGCCGCCGGGCGAAGGCGACGAGGTGGTCGGCCCTCTCGCCCGAGGTCTGGAGTGCCACGTAGTCGCCGTCTCTAAAGAGCTCGGGGCTTTCGCGGCGGACCCGAAGTGCCTTCCAGACGAGGTGGAGCTTCGGCCGGCCGCTCTGCCACACGCCGTCTTCGAGCAGGGAAGGCGCATCCTCGGGATCTAGCCGCTTTAGAGCGGCTAGGAGCCGCTTGCGTAGCCCGAAGGCGACGGGGCGGCGGTTGTCGGGATCGACGAGGCTGAAGTCCCAGAGCTCGTTCCCCTGATACACGTCGGGGACGCCGGGTGATGTCAGCTTGATCAGGGTCTGCGAGAGACCGTTGAGGGCGCCAATGCGGGCCACGCGCCGCTGGAAGGACTCAAACGCCTGCAAGAAGGGGTTGTCCCCGGAGAGAAGGCCGTCCACAAAACCGGCGACCGCCCTCTCGTATCCCTCGTTCACGTCGGTCCACGACGTGCGCACCTGCGCCTCCCTCATAGCCTTCTCCATGTACACCTTTATCCGCCCCCGGAACGCATCCAGATCCTCTTCCTCCAGTGGCCACGCACCAAGCAGCGTCTGGTAGAGGAAATACTCGTCGTTGCGGCTCGGAGCTGGTTGCCCATCGACCTCGCGACGCAACGAGTCGTTGAGCTCGCTCCAGCTATCCACCTGCTCGCGCCACTGGTCGGGAATCTCCGAGAGTACGTTTATGCGGGCGCGTACGTCCTCGCTGCGCTTGGTGTCGTGCGTGGAGGTCGAGAGCATCGAGTGCGGCCAGCGTGCGAGGCGCCCGGCGTTCAGGTGGTGAAACTCGGAGACGGGGACGCCGAAGCGCTCAGGCTCGCCGCCTACCTCGTTCAGGGAGATCATACGGTTGTACACGTAGAGGGCAGCATCCTCCATGCCCTTCGCCATCACAGGCCCCGTGTACTGCTGGAACCTGTACGTGAAGGAGAGCGCCCCGGTCTCTTCGGGTCCGTGGCTTCCGAGTAGAACGTCGCGGATAAAGTCGAAGACCCTAGAGTCGCCGCCCTCGCTCCTCTCTTTCGCTCCGTGCACGGCCAGGTCCACGTGTCGTCTATCGGTCTCGGAGATGCGCCCCGGCACGATGTAGGTGCGGTAGACGGGGAAGTGTGCGACCACCTCGGAGAGCGCATTTCGCAGCGTCTGCACGCTAAAGTCGTGGGAGCGTCCGCGCTCGGAGATGCGCGAGAGACGGCGCGAGAGCGCGTTCAACTCGCTCGAAAGCGCGGTCCGCATGGCCTTGTGTTTGCACTCGTACAGCAGGCTCTGAAAGTCGAGGTGCCGCCCGATAAAGCTCTGGTACGCCTCGTCCATGCCCGTCTCCCCCGCAGGGTCGACGAAGAGTCCGCTCAGGAGGTTCGTGAACTCGTAGCCCGTCGTTCCCGAGACCGGCCAGTCCCCGGGCAGGCTCTCGTGGTGAGCCAGGATCTTCTCTACCAGCGTGTAGGCCTGCCCGCCGGAGGCCGCAACTACCGCGTCGTCGAGACGCCTGAGGTAACCCGCCGGGTCTCTGAGACCGTCGGGGTGGTCTATGCGCAGCCCCCTCACCGCGCCCGACCCGACCAATTGCAAGATTAACCCGTGCGTAGCCTCGAAGACCCTTTCGTCCTCGACACGGACGCCGGCCAGCTCGTTGACGGCAAAGAAACGCCTGTAGTTGGTCTCATCGCTCCCCACCCGCCAGTACGCGAGCCTGTACGCCTGCGCCTCAAGGAGGCGGTGCAGCGCCTCGAACCCTTCTCCTCCGTTCAACCACAGGATGCACTCCTCGACGGCGCCCGCTACTCCGGACGATTTTGCGCATAGTGCGGCGAGATCCGCTTTGAGCTTCGTCGCGCTGCGCGCTCGCCTTGCGACGCTCTCTTCGTCCGTAGCGTCTCGATGGGGAAGGCCGCCGAAGGCGGTTGCGAGGTGCTCGATCTCCTGGCCGTGTTCGTCTTTCTCGGGAAGTGAGATTCCGCCCAAGATCATGGGGTAGGTCTTGGGGTCGATAGGGCAGCCGTGTTCGTAGCAGTCCAGGGAGAAGGAGCCCTCTTCGAAGGCCAGCCCGAGCTCGCCGCGTTCGAGGACGGCGCGGTAGTGGTCGCCGAGGATCGGGAGCAGAACCTTTCCGCGCAGCTCCTCTTTGTCTGCGGGGCACCAGTCAATATCGAAGAAGGGAGCGTAGGCTGAGGCTGGACCGTTCTCCAGTACGTCTGACCACCAGGTGTTGTCGCCCCCTACGCCCATGTGGTTCGGCACGATATCGAGGAGCTGGCCCATCCCGTGCTCTTCGAGAGCCTCTACCAGCGTGGCGTACTCCTTCTCGCCCCCGAGCTCGGGGTTGAGAGAGGTGGGGTCAACGACATCGTACCCGTGCGTACTGCCGGGACGGGCTTTCAGGTACGGCGAGGCGTAGAGGTCGCTGACGCCCAGTTCTGCCAGGTAAGGCACCAGCCTGGCCGCATCCGAGAAGGTGAAATCCTCGTTGAACTGTAGCCTGTATGTGGCGCGGGGTATCCTCACCCCGTCAGCCACGCCACCGACCATCCCGGAAGCTCCCGACCGTGAGCGTGCACTCCCTCGCTGGCGTAGAGCAGTTCGCCCTGCGGCCACTCGGGATCGCCGAGCGGCTCCGGCCCCAGGTTAGCGAGGAGCGCCAACGTAGATCCGTCACCCAGCGGCCAGCGCACGCTCAGGCCCCGCTCGCCCATGATCCGGTACCCGGCCTCACCGCCCGCGAGGCCCCCCAGGCGCGGTAAGATCTTCTCCCGCCTCAGCGCGAGCAGCCCGCCGTACAGCTTCAGGCGTCCTGCGTGCTCGGGCTCTTCCAGACTTCCCCAGTCCAGTACGGCCCTGCGAAACGTCTCCTCCGTGCCGGGGTCGGGGATACGGGCACCGTCCTCGCGCTCGAAAAACTCTGCGAACTCTTCCCTGCGTCCTCTCGCGACGAGCGGCGCGAGATCCCGCCCGAAGTCGCAGAAGAACGGGAAGGGGGACCCTGCATTCCATTCCTCGCCCATAAAGAGCATCGGTATCTGGGGGGCGAGCAGGTAGATTTCCGCCACCGCCCGCACGGCCTCGGGTGGCGCAAGCCGTCCTATCCTCTCCCCGAAGGCGCGGTTGCCGACCTGATCGTGGTTCTGGATAAAAGATACGAAGGCGCTAGGCGACAGGTCCGCGCTCGGCTCGTCCTGGTACGCGAACCCCTCGACCAGGCACCTCCCCAGATGCCGCACAGGCGCTTCAGCATAATCCGCGTAGTAGCCGGCGTCCTCACCGGTCAGGGTAACGTGCAGCGCGTGGTGGAAGTCGTCGTTCCACTGGGCGTCGTATGGCCCGCGCAGGTAATGGACGTCTTTAGTCTCGTTCTCGAGGACGAGGTGGACGTGCCTCTCGCTTCCCTGACCCTCTCGCACTCGCCCGGCAAGCTCGACGAGAAAATGTCTCTCGGAGGCGTCGTTGATGGCGTGCACGGCGTCGAGCCTGAGGCCGTCGATGTTGTACTCCTCCAGCCAGTAGAGGGCGTTGTGGATGAAGTACTCGCGCACGTGCTCGCTGCCCTCGCCGTCGAAGTTGATCGCAGCCCCCCAGGGCGTATCGTAGCGGTCGGTAAAGAACTGCGGAGCATAGAGCGAGAGGTAGTTCCCCTCGGGTCCGAAGTGGTTGTAGACGACGTCGAGAAAGACCATGAGACCCTCTTTATGCGCACTCTGTACGAGATCCTTCAGGTCCTCCGGGCTCCCGTATGCGCTCTCCGGGGCGAAGGGCAACACGCCGTCGTAGCCCCAGTTGCGCCGTCCCGGAAACTCCGAGAGCGGCATCAGCTCTATCGCCGTCACGCCGAGCTCGGCGAGGTGGTCGAGCCTACCTTTAACCCCGGCGAAGGTCCCCTCCGGCGTAAAGGAGCCGACGTGCAACTCGTAGAGGACGACCTCCTCCCACGGGCGTCCCTTCCAGTGCCCGTCCTCCCACACGAAAGATCCTGGATCTACGACCCGGCTAGGGCCGTGCACGTCCTCTGGCTGGTAGCGGGAGGCGGGGTCGGGGACCTCCTGTACGCCGTCTATAAGGAAGCGGTAGCGCGTGCCGGCCCCGGCTTCGGTGGTGAGGGTAAAAGTCCCATGCTCCTCACGGCGCATGGTTCGGGCGCCGTCTTCCAGGATGAGATCCACCGTCTCTGCGGCGGGGGCCCACAGCGTGAAGCGGGTCTCTCCGTTCTCCAGGGCCTCGGCGCCGAGAGGCATCCTGTGGCGGCGCCTCAATCCGCGTCCTCCTCGACGGTCTCGCGCGGGCGGGCGTTCACAAGCACGGCCATCGAGCGGGGCTTCAGGGTATACACGTTGCCCGATTTAAAGAAGCCGTCCGGCTTCAGGCCGGCGGAGTAGGCGGTGTCCATCAAGACCTCCCAGCGGGCCTCCTCGGGGAGCGGTGGGATCTGGAAGGCCACCCCCTCCTCGTGCGCGTTGAAGAGGAGGAGGAAGTCGTCGTCTTCCTCGGGACGGCCCTGCGCATCGTACTCGCCTTCGAGGAAGCCGGACATCTGCAGACCCAGCGAACGGATAGACGAGCTGCCCCACTCCTCGTCGGTCATCTCGCGTCCTTCGGGGGCGAGCCAGGCGATGTCCTTGACGCCCCTCAGCTCCCGCCCCTGGAAGAAGCTCCTGCGCCTGAAGGCGGGATGTTCTTTGCGCAGCCGGATCATGCGCCGCACGAAGGCCAGGAAGTTCCTGTCGATGCTCGAGAGCTCCCAGTCGAGCCAGCTTATATCGTTGTCCTGGCAGTAGGCGTTGTTGTTTCCGTTCTGGGTGCGGCCCATCTCGTCGCCGGAGAGGATCATGGGCACGCCCTGCGAGAGCAGGAGCGTCGCCACGACGTTGCGTCTCTGGCGGGCTCTGGTTCGCCGTATCTCCACGTCGTCGGTCGGCCCTTCTTCGCCATAGTTGTGGCTTAGATTGTGGCTCTCGCCGTCGTTGTTGTTCTCGCCGTTGGCCTCGTTGTGCTTCTCCTCGTAGGAGACGAGGTCGCGCAGGGTGAAGCCGTCGTGGGCTGTTACGAAGTTTATGGACGCGTGGGGTTTGCGCCCTCCGCGCTCGTAGAGGTCGCTAGAACCTGTGAGCCTGTAGGCCAGCTCGCCGGTTTGCCCGCCCTCACCTTTCCAGTAGGCGCGTAAGGCGTCGCGATACTTGCCGTTCCACTCCGCCCACCCTACCGGGAAGTTGCCGACCTGGTAGCCCCCCTCGCCCACGTCCCACGGCTCGGCGATCAGCTTCGCCTGCGAGATCACAGGGTCCTGGTGGATGATCGTGAAGAAGCTCGAAAGCTGGTCCACCTCGTAGAGCTCGCGGGCCAGCGCGGAGGCGAGATCGAAGCGGAACCCGTCGACGTGCATCTCCTGGATCCAGTACCGCAAGGAGTCCATGATGAGCTGCAACACGCGCGGGTGCATCATGTTGAGGGTGTTGCCCGTCCCCGTGAAGTCCATGTAGTAGCGCCTGCCTTCGGGGACAAGCCTGTAGTAGGCAGCGTTGTCTATGCCGCGAAAAGAGAGCGTCGGCCCGAGGTGGTTGCCCTCCGCGGTGTGGTTGTAGACGACGTCGAGGATCACCTCCAGGCCCGCAGAGTGAAGCCGCTTGACCATGGTCTTGAACTCGCTGACGGTGCCCGTGGCCGAGTAGCGCATATCGGGAGCGAAGAACCCTATGGAGTTGTAGCCCCAGTAGTTCCTCAGGCCCCTGTCCACCAGGTGCTTGTCGTCAACGAAGAGATGGACCGGCATGAGCTCGACCGCCGTCACCCCGAGCCTCTTGAGGTGTTCTATAGCAGGGGCAGAGGCGAGGCCCGCGTAGGTGCCGCGCAGCGCAGGGGGGATGTCAGGGTGCCTCTTCGTGAACCCCTTGACGTGGGTCTCGTAGATTATGGTGTCGTGCCAGGGGATGCGCGGCGGGCGGTCATCACCCCAGGTGAAGGCTGTCTCCACCACGCGGCACTTGGGCATGCCTCGGGCGTTGTCCCGCTCGTCGAAGGAGAGGTCCTCCTCCTCTGAACCGAGGGTGTAGCCGAAGTGCGGATAGCTCCAGTCCAGAGGCCCCACGGTCGCCTTCGCGTAGGGGTCGAGGAGCAGCTTGTTGGGGTTGAAGCGGTGGCCGTTTGCGGGGTCGTAGGGCCCGTAGACCCTGTAGCCGTAGAGCTGGCCGAGCCGCCCGTAAGGCAGGTAGCAGTGCCATTTCTGGTTGGTGCGCTCGCGCATCTCGATGCGCTCGACCTCTTTTTTCCCCGTCGGGTCGAAGAGGCAGAGCTCGACCTTCTCGGCGTTCTCGGAGAAGAGGACGAAGTTGATCCCCTCCCCGTCCCAGGTCGCCCCGAGAGGATATGGCTCCCCAGGCCAGACGACGCTCTTCTGCTCACTCATGGGAGCAACTACTCAATAGATGATTCCTCTCTTTCAGGCTTCAGGTCTTTGATTTCTTGCTGAAGCCTGATGCCTTCTTCAAGATCATCGTCGCGAGCGGAGGCAGGGTCAGCGCGAGCGAGTACTCTCGCCCGTGCGCCGGGATCTTCTCGGCGCTCATGCCCCCGCCGTTACCGACACCGCTACCTCCGTAGCCGGCGTCGTCGGTGTTCATGGCCTCCTCGTAGGCTCCCCCTTCGGGGACACCTATCCTGTAGCCGTGGCGCACGACCGGCGTAAAGTTGCAGACGACGATCGCGAGGTCCTTCTCCCCGCGCCGGAGAAAGGATACCACGCTGTTCTCCATGTCCCCGCCCTCGAGCCACTCGAAACCCGCCGGCTCGAAGTCGACCTCGTAGAGGGCCGGAGTAGTTCTGTAGAGCGCGTTGAGGTCCTTTACGAGGGTCTGGATACCAATGTGCGGCGTCTCATCGAGCAGGTGCCAGTCGAGAGACGTATCGTGGTTCCACTCCCTACCCTGCGCGAACTCACCGCCCATGAACAGCAGTTGCTTGCCTGGATGGGCGTACATAAAGCCGTAGTAGGCACGGAGGTTGGCGAACTTCTGCCACTCGTCGCCGGACATCTTGTTTATGAGCGAGCCCTTGCCGTGTACGACCTCGTCGTGCGAGAGGGGCAGGACGAAGTTCTCGCTGAAGGCGTAGACGAGGGAGAAGGCGATCTCGTTGTGGTGGTACCTGCGGTGGATGGCGTCCTCGGACATGTACTGGAGGCTGTCGTGCATCCAGCCCATGTTCCACTTGTAACCGAACCCCAAACCACCCATCGAGGTCGGGCGGCTGACCATCGGCCACGCGGTAGATTCCTCCGCGAGGGTGGTGGCACCGGGGTGCCTCCCGAAGACGACCTCGTTGGTGCGCTTGAGGAAGGCCACGGCCTCCAGGTTCTCGTTGCCGCCGTGCACGTTCGGGATCCACTCTCCCTCCTCCCTGGAGTAATCCAGGTAGAGCATCGAGGCGACGGCGTCGACCCTGAGCCCGTCCACGTGGTACTCGGAGACCCAGAAGAGGGCGTTGGAGAGAAGGTAGTTGCTCACCTCGGGGCGGCCGTAGTTGAAGACGAGCGTCCCCCAGTCGGGGTGGCGACCCTGGCGGGGGTCGGCGTGCTCGTAGAGGTGGGTGCCGTCGAAGAGCCCGAGACCGTGGGCGTCCTCGGGGAAGTGAGCGGGGACCCAGTCGATGATCACACCTATCCCCGCCCCGTGAAACGCGTCGATGAGCCGCTTGAACTCGTCCGGCGCGCCGAACCGGCTCGTCGGGGCGAAGAGGCCAAGGGGCTGGTAGCCCCACGAGCCGTCGAAGGGGTGCTCCGTTGGCGGCAGAAACTCGACGTGGGTGTAGCCCATCTCGGCGACGTAAGGGACGAGCTCCTCTGCGAGCTGCCCGTAGGTGTAGTAGGAGCCGTCGGGGTTCCTCTTCCAGGAGCCGAGATGCACCTCGTAGATAGCCATCGGGGCGTCGAGCGCGGTCTTGCTCTCGCGCTCTTCCATCCACGCGGCGTCGTCCCACTCGTAGCGCGAGGGATCGTGCACCACGGAGGCCGTGCCAGGAAGTCTCTCGGCCCGGAAGCCGAAGGGGTCGGCTTTCAGGGGCATGAGGTCCCCGTTTGGACCTTTGATCTCGTACTTGTAGGCACTGCCTTCGCCTACCCCAGGGATGAAGATCTCCCACACGCCCCCAGCATGCTTGCGCATGACGTGCCTTCGCCCGTCCCAGAGGTTGAAGTCCCCGACCACCGAGACTCGTCTGGCGTTCGGGGCCCAGACGGCGAAGCTCGTGCCAGCGACGCCTTCGAGCTCCATCGGGTGCGCCCCGAGCTTCTCGTAGAGCCCGAGGTGGTTGCCCTCGCCGAAGAGGTAGAGGTCCTGCTCTCCGAGGACACCGGGGAAGCGGTAGGGGTCTTCGATCTCGGACCCACCGCCACCCTCCCACGCGACCCTCAGACGGTATGGCGCCCTCCGTGCGACGGACCCGGCGAAGAGCCCTTCTGGGTGGATGCGCCCCAGCGGGCCAAGAGCCTCGCCGCCGTGGGAGACGACCTCGACGGTGCTCGCCCCAGGCAGGAAGGCCCGCACCTCGAAGGTACCTTTGCGGGTGGGATGCATCCCGAGAAAGGAGAAAGGATCGGGATGGTCGCCGGCTACCACGGCGCTCGCCGCGTCTTCGCGCCTCACGATCCCTCCTCTCCGAGGAGGTCGAGGACGCCCCCTATAGGGATGCCTACCCAGTCGGGGCGGTTGTCCAGCTCGTAGCGGATCTCGTAGAGGGCCTTCTCGAGGGTGAAGAGTTCGATGAGGGCCCTTGCGTGCTCCTCGTTCTCGGGATACGAGGCGGCGCCGCGCGCTCCCTCGTCGTACCCTTCGAGGAAAGCCTGCCTCGTGCGTTCCTCCCAGAGCCTGGCCCACGGCTCGAGCCTCTCGAGCTGCTCGGCGCGCTCCGCCCCGAGGTCCATCATCGCGGACCTTATGGCGTAGTTGAACGAGCGGAGCATCCCCGCGACGTCACGCAGGGGCGAGTGCTTCCTGCGCCGCTCGGCGAGAGGTCTTGCAGGCTCACCCTCGAAATCTATGATCTGGAAGTCGGTGCCGACGACGAGCACCTGTCCGAGGTGGTAGTCCCCGTGGTGCCTGGTCTTTACGACCCCGAAACCTCCCCTTGAGACTTCCTTTATTCGCCTCGTCAATTCCCTGCGCAGTGAAAGGAGCCCGTCGGCGTCGGGGCCGGCCTCCTCGGGCAACCTGCTCCTTCGCCTCTTTAGCATGTCTAGCGTACGCCTGGCCTCGGCGAGTATGTCCTCGGCCCAGCCTGCCACTTCCTCAGGGGTGGCCGTCTCGGGGGCGAAGGCCGCGTCTTCCGTGGGCGTGGCGAAGGCGGCGTGCAGCTCGCCCGTGCGCAGCCCCAGGATGCGCACGAGGCCCGAGAAGAAGGCGTCCTCGGCCTCGAGCTCCTCCCTATCTGCCTCTGTCTCCTCCTCACCCTCGGGGCTCCACGAGGTCAGCAGCCTATCCTCAAGGTAGCGGCCCAGGTAGTCGAGAACGTACGACCAGCCGTCACCCTGGTTCTCCACGAAGCCCTGCAAGAGGCCCAGGGTGGTCGTCTCACCGTCGGGTCCCGTGTACTCGACGGCCCCCGCGAGCGGCGGCGTGTTCCCGAAGCGGACCTTCTCGGTCAGGTAGCGTCCTATCTCCAGGTCCGGGTTCGTCCCTTTCTGGAGGCGCCTGTACGCCTTCAGGATGAGCCTCTCACCTAGTATCACGGAGCTGTTGGTCTGCTCCACCTCGGCGCGCCGCACGCTCAGCTCGGAGAGGGATCCCTCCCCGATAAGCTCGCCGAACACGTCGGTGCTGGAGAAGTGGATCTCTCCCTCCCCGATGACCACGTCCCTGTTCTTTCCCATCGCCTCGACAACGTGGCGGCAGAACTCCTCGTCGGCCATGGCGTCGAAGAGCAGGCCCATCCTGGAGCGGCGCCTGAGCTTCGTCAGCACGTGGGGCATGAAGACCGAGACGCCCTCCTCGTCGGTGCCGTCCTCCCAGGCCGCCGCGAGCGGCAAAAAGTACAGTTGCGGCTCCGTCTCTTCGGAAGACTCGTCGTCAACGTGCACACGGAGGAGGGTCAGCAGCCCGTTCTCTGCGAACCCGGCCTGCGCCACGACCTCGACGAGCTTGATCTCTCCCCCCTTCGCCGCGAACCAGCGGCGGGTGCCGAGGAAGTCGGGCAGCGCCTCCTTCTCGAGCTGCGCGAGCTGGCGGCTCGGGAGCCTGAGAGGAGCCCTGTAGACTCTGTGGGCGGCCTCCCGCCCCGCGGGAAGGACCAGGACGGGCGGCTCGGCGTAGCGCGGGCTCTCCTGGTGCCACCTCGGGGCCACGGCCTCCCTCGCGAGGCGGAACCAGTAGAAGCCGTACCCTGGCAGGGTGAGGAAGTATGGCAGGTCTCCAAGCGGGGGGAAGCTGCTGTTTCCGAGCAACTCGACGGGAACCCTCCCCCTAAAGCGCGAGAGGTCGAGCTCCACGGGCTGGGCCGAGCGACTGAGGTTGGCGACGCACAGGATCGCCTCGTCCTCGTACTCCCTCAGATAGGCGAGGACCTTTCTGTTGCCCGGATGCAGGAACTCGAGGGTTCCCCTTCCGAAGGCCCTGTGCGCCTTGCGGACCGAGATGATGCGCTTCATCCAGTTCAGGAGCGAGCCAGCGCTGCGGCCCTGGGCCTCGACGTTGACCGACTCGTAGCCGTAGACTGGGTCCATTATGGGCGGGAGGTACAGGCGGGCAGGCTCGGTCCTGGAGAAGCCAGCGTTCCTGTCGCTCGTCCACTGCATCGGCGTTCTGACGGCGTCCCTGTCGCCGAGGAAGATGTTGTCGCCCATCCCGATCTCGTCGCCGTAGTAGATGATGGGCGTGCCTGGCATGCTCATGAGCAGGCTGTTCAGGAGCTCTATGCGGGTCCTGTCGTTCTCCATCATGGGTGCGAGACGGCGTCTGATGCCGACGTTTATCCGCATACGGGGGTCCGTGGCGTAGATCTGGTACATGTAGTCGCGCTCACGGTCGGTGACCATCTCCAGGGTGAGCTCGTCGTGGTTACGGAGGAAGATCGCCCACTGGCAGCTCTCGGGGATCTCCGGTGTCTGGTGCATGATCTCCACTATGGGGTGCCTGTCCTCCTGCGCTAGCGCCATGTAGATGCGGGGCATGAGCGGGAAGTGGAAGGCCATGTGGCACTCGTCCTCCTCACCGAAGTAAGGCAGGACGTCTTCGGGCCACTGGTTGGCCTCGGCGAGGAAGAGGCGGTTCCCGTAGCGGGCGTCCATCTCGGCGCGCATCCTCTTGAGGACCTCGTGCGTCTCGGGGAGGTTCTCGTTGTCCGTGCCCTCGCGCTCTATGAGGTAGGGGATGGCGTCGAGCCTGAGGCCGTCGACGCCGGCGTCGAGCCAGAAGCGCATCACGCCCATAATCGCCTTGAAGACCTGCGGGTTGTCGTGGTTGAGGTCGGGCTGGTGGGAGAAGAAGCGGTGCCAGTAGTACTGACCGGCGACCTCGTCCCAGGTCCAGTTGGAGCGCTCCGTGTCGGTGAAGATGACGCGGGTGCCCTCGTACCTGTCCGGGGTGTCGCTCCAGACGTAGAAGTTGCGCTTCGCCGAGCCTTTAGGCGCCCTGCGGGCGCGCTGGAACCACGGGTGCGCGTCGGAGGTGTGGTTGATGACCAGCTCGGTTATGACCTTGAGTCCGAGCTCGTGGGCGCGGCGCACGAAGGCCCTGAAGTCGCGCCTGGTGCCGTAGTCGGTGTGGACGTTCTTGTACTCGGAGATGTCGTAGCCGTCGTCGCGCATCGGAGATGGGTAGAAAGGCATCACCCAGATCACGGTTACGCCCAGATCCTTTATGTAGTCGAGGCGCTGTGTGAGGCCCTTGAAGTCCCCCATGCCGTCGTTGTCGGAATCGAAGAACGCCTTGACGTGCAGCTGGTAGATGATGGCGTCCTTGTACCAGAGCGGGTCCTCGACGTGCTCCTCGCCGGAGGTGTGCGTTCCTCTGGATGAGAGCTCCGTCATCGCACACCAGCCTTCCTGAGGCGGAAGATCTCCGCAGGGTTGCTCTCGGGGTCGAGCCTGACCCAGAACCAGCTGCCCCTGGCCGGGATCTCCCTCCCCGTCAGGAGCTCCTCGGCGATGTAGCCCTCGTCCTCCGAGATCCCCATCTCCCACAGCGGAAACTGTACGTGCGTCTCCTGGGCGCTATACGGATCGAGGTTAACGGCGACTAAGACGGCGTTCTCCCCGGTACGTTTGCCGTAGAAGATTATCTGGTCGTTCGGGGCCGCGTAGAACGAGAGGTTCTTCAGGTAGTGGAGCGCGGGGTTCTCGCGCCGGATCTCGTTTACGCGCCTTATGTAATCTTTGATGTTCCCCGGCCTGTCCCAGTCCCAGACCTTGTACTCGTAGACCTCGGAGTCCTGGTAATAGACGGTGGTGCCCGGCTCGCCCCGCGGGGTGTTCTCGCACAGCTCATAGCCGCTGTAGATGCCGTAGGTGCTCGACAGCGTCGCCGCGAGCACGAAGCGCGTCTGGAACGCCGGCCTGCCGCCGAACTGGAGGACGTGCGGCAGTATGTCGTGGGTGTTCGGGAAGAAGTTGGGGCGCATGTACTCCCTGGGCCAGTCACGGGTTAGCTCGGTCAGGTACGAGATCAACTCCTGCTTGGTGTTGCGCCAGGTGAAGTACGTGTAGGACTGGGTGAAACCGAGCTTGGCTAAAGTCCTCATCACCTTCGGGCGGGTGAAGGCCTCGGAGAGGAAGATCACATCAGGGTGCTCCTCCTGCACCTCGGCTATCGCCCACTCCCAGAAAGGGAAAGGCTTGGTGTGGGGGTTATCGATCCTGAAGACCTTGACCCCCTGCCCGACCCAGAAAAGTAGTACATCGAGCCACTCCCGCCACAGGTTCTCCCTGTCCTTCGAGTAGAAGTCCACGTTGACGATGTCCTGGTATTTCTTGGGCGGGTTCTCGGCATACTTGATGCTCCCGTCGGGCCTGAACTTGAACCACTCGGGGTGCTCTTTTATGTAAGGGTGGTCGGGAGAGCACTGGATGGCAATGTCCAGCGCGACCTCCATTCCGTAGCCTCTGCAGGCCTCCACGAAGTGCCTGAAGTCCTTGAGCGTCCCGAGGTCGGGATGGACGGCCTTGTGCCCGCCCTCCTCGCTCCCTATGGCGTAAGGGCTGCCTGGATCGTCGGGGGCCGCGACGAGGGCGTTGTTCCGACCCTTGCGGTGGGTCTTGCCGATGGGATGGATGGGGGTCAGGTACACCACGTCGAAACCGAGCCCGGCTATCTCGGGTAGACGCCTTTCGGCCTCGGCGAAGGTCGCGCTCCGATCCGGCTCCGTCCCCTGCGAGCGGGGGAACATCTCGTACCACGCCCCGTAGCGCGCCCGCTCGCGGTCGACCACGATCTCGAGCGTCTTGCTGGAGAGGGTCGAGGTCGAGCGGTCGGGATGTTCGGCCATCAACTCGCGTACCTCGTCGGAGCGCAGCAGCGCTATTCTGCCCTCGTAGCCCGCGGCATCGTAGCCCGCTAGCGTCTCCTTGAGGCGTTTGTCCTGAGAACGCGAGTATGCATCCTCGACCATGCCACGCCCCTCGATGAGCTCAAGCTCCACGTTCTGTCCTGCGCCGACCTTCTTCCCAAGCTCGACGCGCCACGTCTCGAACTCGTCCATCCAGGCCTCGATGGTGTACTCGTAGCGGGTGTTCTTCGTGAGCGTAAAGGCCCCGCTCCAGCGGTCGTTCTCGTAGAGGATCATGGGCGTCTCGTTCCAGCCGGACGCGCCCTTCTCCCTGTACTTCAAGACCGCGGCGAGTACGTCGTGGCCCTCCTTGAAGAGGTCGGCCCAGACCTCGAAAGAGTCGCTCACCTCCCTCTTGACCGGATAGCGGCCGCAGTCAAGCTCGGGATAGACGTTCTCGATAATTATCGGTTGAAACGCTCTTCGCACCGCGCCTCCTGACAATCTTCTAACGCTCCCATAAAGTTCCAAGATCATCTCATATGACGGTGCCGTAGCCTAGCCTTCGACGCCCGCACAGGCTGGCATCGGCGAAGCTTCAGGAGACGGGGAGAGTAGATCGCATTCCCCTCGAAGGAGGGGGCCGGATCTCACCATAGAGGCTCTCTTCGAGCCCTCCGTGTCCTTGAGTGTTTAGATCCGGCGCCCACGGGTAAGAACTATTTACAAGCCCGGTGGCCCACAGAGTGAGATATCTTTGTGTATTCCCCCTCCTAAGCCGCCGGGCGTTCCCTCGTTTCAGAGCGTTTATCGCGCCTATTGGAGTTCGGAGAGTACCTTCTTATGGACTTCGAGATCCGGGTCGCTGTGGAGTACGAACCTGACCAGGTGCACGTGCTCCAGGCTATCTATCTCTTCCCGCACCGTCCCGAGCGCCACCTCCGCCGCCTCCTCCACAGGGTAGCCGAAGATCCCCGTCGAGATGGCGGGGAAGGCGATGGACTGTAGCCCGTTCTCCTCTGCGAGCGCGAGGGAGTTGCGGTAGCAGGCGGACAGAAGATCCGCCTCGGGTCGATCCTGGCC
The DNA here is from genome assembly GCA_902812425.1 of Actinomycetota bacterium. Lineage (GTDB taxonomy): Bacteria > Actinomycetota > Rubrobacteria > Rubrobacterales > Rubrobacteraceae > Rubrobacter_D. The sequence continues at coordinate 2,464 of CADDZK010000010.1, read as the reverse complement.
GTAGACGGGTCCTAAAGTGTGGATTACGTGGCGGTTGGGGAGCCCGTGACCGCCGGTTATGACTGCCTCGCCAGGGGCTATGGGACCGAGCGGCACGGCCTCTTCGGCGAGGGCCGGCCCTGCGGCGCGGTGGATGGCCCCCGCTACTCCTCCACCGGGTTCGAGGCGCGCGTTCGCCGCGTTGACCACGGCGTCCACGTCCTCCTGGGAGGTTATATCCCCCCTCACGCACTCGACCGTTATGCCTCCGAAGATCCTTCTCATACACCGTCCTGAGAGTAGACCCGCTTGCCGCACAGCCACACCGCCTCGACGGAGAGGTCGGGGGCCAGGACCGTCACGTCGGCGTCGTAGCCGGGGACCAGACGGCCCTTGCGGCGTCCTTCTCCGATGAGCCTCGCCGGGGTGGTCGAGGTCATGCGCGCGGCCTCGGCGACGGTGCAGCCGGTAAAGGCCAGGATGTTCTTGAAGGCCTCCCTCATGGTGAGGACGCTGCCCGCGATGGCCCCGCTCCCGAGCCTCGGGACGCCGCCGTCGGCGTACACGGTACGGGTGGCCAGGCGGTATTCGCCGTCCTCCATGCCAGTGGCGGCGATGGCGTCGGTGACGAGGCACACGCGGTCGGGGCCGAGCATGCGGAAGGCGAGCCCGACCATCTCGGGATGTACGTGCAGCCCGTCGGCAATGAGCCCGCAGACGGCCCGCGGGTGGGCGAAGGCGGCCCCAGGCAAGCCAGGCTCGCGGTGATGCATCGCGCTCATCGCGTTGAACAGGTGGGTGACGCCCGAGACCTCTGCGTCCAGGGCCCCGTAGGCCGGTTCGAAGGCGATATCCGAGTGTCCCGCCGAGACCACGACCCCGCGTCTCGCTGCGAGGATCATGAGTTCGTCCGAGCCTTCCAGCTCGGGGGCGAGCGTGATCATCCGCACAGGGCCGAGGTCCAGGAGCCTCGCGAGCAACTCGGTATCCGGCCTCAGGACGTGGGCCGCCGCGTGCGCACCCTTCTTCTGCAGGTTTATGAAAGGTCCTTCGAGGTGGACGCCGAGGACCTCGGCGCCTGAGGCCGCCCCGCAGGAGACGGCTCCGATCTCCGGCAACGCCTCCTCGTAGATGCCCTCGGGCGATGAGATGACCGTAGGCAGATAAGAGGTCGTCCCCGTCGAGAGCAGGGCTTCGGAGAGCTCCGGCAGGCGCTGGCTCTCAGAGGCCACGTCGATGCCGAAGGCCCCGTTCACCTGCAGATCCACGAAGCCAGGCAGGATCAAGGACTCGTCGTAGTCGTGGACCTCGTGCGCCTCTACGACGAGAGCGTCGTCCGGGCTCACGTCCGCGATGGCCCCGTCTTCCAGAAGAATCGTACCCTCGGGCCAGACCTCGTAGTCCGTAACGATCTGTCCGCGGAGCGCGACGAGACTCATGCGCCGTCCACCCTACTCCTCTTCCCCCTCATGGATGTACATCTTCCGCTCACGGGGTCGGCGAATCAAGGGCGGAGGCCGTCTCGGGGGCGAACTCGTCGACATTGTGTTCCGGGCGGGCGTCGGGGACGCGCAGGAGGAAGAAGAGGCCTGCGGCCATTATGACGGCGAGCGAGCCTATGGAGATCCTGTAGCCGAAGGCGCCTCCCCCGAAGACGAAGAGCAGCACGGCCGTAAGTGTGGGCCCGAAGACCGCCGAGACCTTCCCCGCGAGGGAGTAGAGCCCGAAGAACTCCCCTATCTTGGTGGCCGGCGAGAGGGCGACGAGCATCACCCGTCCCACCGTCCACATCCCTCCGAGCGAGATCCCCACGATGGGGCCCGCGAGGAAGAGCATCCACGCCCCCAGGGACGCAGCAGCGAGCACGATGGCGACGAGCCAGAGAATGAGCACGCCGACGAGCGACCTTTTGGGCCCCACCCTATCCGTCAGGAACCCGAAACCCGTCGAGCCGACCACGGCGAAGACCGTGGAGAAGAGGAGCAGATTCCTCACCTGCGTGCCATCCATGTCGAAGACCACCCGCCCGTAGAGCGCCATGTTGGCGATCGCCGTGTTCGCCGCGTCGGTGTAGAGCACCGTCGCCAGGATGAACGTCCCTACCCCGGCGTAAGCAGGAAGGTTCTTCACGGTGCGGACCACGTCGCGGTAGGCCGCTCCGAGAGAGAGGGGCCTTCGCGCCCGCACCGCAGGGTCAGGTACGAGGAAGAAGACAGGCAACGAGAAGACGAGGTAGAGGACCGCCGTAGGCACGAAGGCGTTAGAATACACCTCGTCGCCGGTCGAGATCCAACCTCCGAGCGGTCCCAGCAGCGGGCGCACCGTCTCGCCGTTCTCTACGAAGTACGTGAGTACGATGAGGCCGAAGATGGTGCCCAGATAGCCTGAAGCCGTGCCGTAACCGCTGATCCTGCCTGCGCCCCGCCCCGCCGAGACGACGGGCAAGAGCGCGTTGTAGAAGACGAGCGCAGACTGGTACGAGAGG